>DAIELO010000062.1 GCA_027341705.1 Caryophanales bacterium | reverse complement strand
GCGGTCATTGATTCAAACAATTGGGCGAGCGGCCAGAAACGCTTCGGGAGAGGCGATCATGTACGCAGATGTCGTGACGAAATCAATGGATAAAGCGATTAAAGAAACGTATCGCCGGCGAGAAAGACAAATGCTCTATAATCAGCAGCATGGCATTGTGCCGACGACAATATCTAAGGCTGTACATCACGTGATTGAGGCCACGAAAGCAGTGGGCGGCGCGGATAGCTGGACGACTAAAACTGCTAAAATGTCATCATCGGAAAAACGAGACTTGATCGTACAATTGGAACGGGAAATGAAAGAGGCGGCGAAGGCGTTGCAATTCGAGCGGGCTGCAGAGTTGCGGGATTTGATGATTGAACTATCTGGTAAAGGAGTACATCATGGCACATGACACGATCGTCATAAAAGGTGCGCGTGCACACAACTTAAAAAATATCGACGTTGTTATTCCGCGTGATCAGTTGGTGGTATTGACGGGGTTAAGTGGATCTGGCAAATCATCTTTGGCATTTGATACCTTATATGCAGAGGGCCAAAGGCGTTACGTAGAGTCATTATCTGCGTATGCTAGGCAGTTTCTTGGTCAAATGGAAAAGCCGGATGTTGATTCTATTGAGGGATTGTCTCCGGCGATTAGCATTGATCAGAAGACGACGAGTCGCAATCCGCGTTCTACGGTGGGCACGGTGACAGAAATTTACGATTACCTGCGGTTGCTATTTGCGCGCGTAGGCACACCGTATTGCCCTCGTTGTGCTATTCCCATCTCGTCACAAACGGTTGATCAGATGGTAGATCGGGTAATGGATTTTCCTGAATCTACGCGTGTGCAGATTCTTGCTCCTTTGATCAGCGGCAAAAAAGGCGAACACAGCAAACTATTCGATGACCTTGCCAAAAATGGGTACGTACGCGTGCGGGTGGATGGTGAGATGCGTGAATTGAGCGAGGAAATTCACCTTGAAAAAAATAAAAAGCATAGCATTGCCGTCGTCATTGATCGCTTAATCGTCAAACCGGATATTCGCGCTCGCCTTGCCGATTCATTGGAAACCGCGTTGGGACTTGCCGGAGGTACGGTGATAGTCGATGTGTTGGAACAAG
Organism: Caryophanales bacterium; assembly: GCA_027341705.1. The sequence continues at coordinate 5,701 of DAIELO010000062.1, read as the reverse complement.
AGGAATTGTTATTTAGCCAGAATTTAGCTTGTCCTACTTGTGGCTACAGCGTGGGGGAAATTAGTCCGCGCATGTTTTCCTTTAATAGTCCGTTTGGTGCCTGTCCAGAGTGTACAGGCCTTGGCGTAAAGCAAGAGGTGGATGAGGGGCTGATCATTCCTGATTCCTCATTGTCGATTGCGCAAGGGGCGATTGTTCCTTGGGCGGGATCTACATCGACTTATTATCCGCAACTTTTGGAAAGTGCATGCCAGCATCTTGGCGTAGATGCAAAGCTACCGGTGCGCGATATCCCACTGCCGTTGATGCAAAAGCTATTATCCGGGTTTCCAGAAAAAATCCACTTTACTTTTGAGAATGATTTTGGACAAGTCAAGAGTGCGGAAGTCTTCTTTGAGGGCATCATCAACAATTTGGAGCGCCGCTATAAAGAGACTGCGTCTGACTACATTCGAGAATTTGTTGAGGGCTTCATGAGTAGCAGACCTTGTCCTTCATGCAAGGGGGATCGACTGAAACCGGAAAGTTTAGCAGTTCGTTTGGGCACTATCAATATCTCGAAATTCACGAAATTCTCCATCCAAGAAGCGATTGATTTTATTGATCATTTGACGTTATCTGAAAAAGAGTTGCAGATTGCCCATTTGCTATTAAAGGAAATTCTTTCGCGATTAGGATTTTTGTCTAATGTGGGATTGAATTATCTTACACTGGCACGTGCGGCTGGCACACTGTCTGGGGGCGAAGCTCAGCGGATTCGCTTGGCGACGCAAATTGGCAGTAGTCTGATGGGTGTGCTGTATATTTTGGATGAGCCAAGTATTGGTTTACACCAACGGGACAATGCGCAATTGATCAGAACACTGACGCACATGCGCGATCTGGGCAATACCCTGATTGTGGTTGAACACGATGAGGAGACCATGTTTGCAGCAGATTATATTATTGATATCGGTCCTGGGGCGGGAGTTCATGGCGGTCAAGTAATGGCGCAAGGCACTGTAGAAGACATCATGAACGATGACAATTCGCTCACTGGGCAGTACCTTAGTGGGCGCAAATTTATTCCTTTGCCAACCGTGCGACGATCTCCTGATGGTCGTTTTGTCACGGTCAAAGGGGCGAAAGAGAACAACCTCAAAAACATTACGGTACAGTTTCCGATTGGCATCTTTACGTGTGTTACCGGCGTGTCTGGATCGGGCAAGAGCACGCTGATCAATGAAATTTTGCATAAATCATTAGCGCAGACGCTCAATAAGGCGAGGGTTCGACCGGGACAATGTGACGGAGTGGATGGACTGGAGCATTTGGACAAGGTCATTGATATTGACCAATCTCCTATTGGGCGAACACCGCGATCAAATCCTGCGACGTATACGGGCGTTTTTGACGATATCAGAGACGTGTTTGCCAGTACGCAAGAAGCGCGGATTCGTGGATACAAAAAAGGTAGGTTCAGCTTCAATCTGCGTGGAGGCCGTTGTGAGGCGTGTAAAGGCGATGGCATCATTAAGATTGAAATGCATTTTTTGCCTGACGTGTACGTTCCATGTGAGGTATGTAAAAGCAAACGATACAATCGCGAAACGTTGGAAGTTCACTACAAAGGCAAATCAATCGCTGATGTACTGGATATGACGATTGAAGACGCGGCGCAATTTTTTGAAAATGTCCCCAAGATTGTTCGTAAGTTGCACACACTTAATGACGTTGGATTGGGATACATGAAAATGGGGCAGCCAGCGACCACGTTATCTGGTGGTGAAGCGCAACGAGTGAAGCTCGCTTCTGAACTGCATCGCCGGAGTACGGGCAGAACTTTGTATATTCTCGATGAACCAACTACTGGCTTGCATGTGGCTGATATTGAGCGGTTATTGCATGTGCTGCAACGGCTTGTTGATGCAGGTGATACCGTGGTGGTCATCGAACACAATTTGGATGTGATCAAAACGGCTGACTACATTATCGACTTGGGACCAGAGGGTGGGGATGCTGGGGGCGAGGTGCTGATCGCAGGATTGCCCGAGCGCGTGGCGGAATTTGTGGGTTCCTATACAGGGCAATTTTTGGCCCCAGTGCTGCAACGTGACAAAAAGAGAATGGAGCAGGTGCAAGAATGGCTACCATTGACGATTTCTTAAAACTAGACATTCGGGTGGGCACAGTGATTTCGGCAAATGTGCATCCCACTGCCAAAAAACCATCGTATCAATTGGAGATAGATTTTGGTTCTTTAGGCATCAAACGCAGCTCAGCGCAAATTACAAAACTTTATCAACCGGAGGATTTACTGCAAAAACAAGTGATTGCGGTTGTTAACTTTCCTTCCAGGCGAATCGGCGGTTTTGTTTCTGAGGTATTAGTACTTGGGGCGATGGGGAGTAATGGTGACATCATCGTATTGACAACGGAGCGCCCTGCGGCAGATGGTGATGTGATTGCCTGAGTGACAGACATGAAGGAGTTAACTCTAGTATTCAAATAGATATTCAATAGTGTATAATAGTACACATGAAGAATATTATCAGCATTACCCAAGCTTCAAAAATGTTGGGTGTTACCGTCAAAACGATGCAGCGTTGGGATCGCGAAGGCAAGCTTATTCCCGCGGGGCGCAGCGACACGAACCGCAGATGGTATACCGAAGAACAAATCCAGGAATTCCTTGGTATGCACAAGTATGGTACAGCAGAAACGTCGAAACGGTTGGTCGCTTACTGCCGCGTATCCAGTGCCGCACAGAAGCCGGATTTGAAGAATCAACGCCGTATCCTTGAAGAATTCTGCGTAGCCAAGGGGCTTGCCAACGTCGAATTCATGGAGGAAGTTGGTGGAGGGCTAAACTTCGAACGCAAGCAATTCACCGCGTTGATGGATGCGATTGGTCGTGGTGAAGTCGGCACACTCATCATCGCCCATCAAGATCGGCTCACACGGTTCGGATTCGAATGGTTCGCACACTACGCCAAAGTGAATGGTTGCGAAGTGTTCGTGTTGAATCAGGAACGCCTATCACCTGAACAAGAAATGGTACAAGATTTGATGACGATTGTGCATGGTTTTTCTAGCCGACTCTACGGTCTGAGGAACTACCGAAAAAAGCTCAATGAAGCGTTGAAAGGGGAGGTAAGAGATGAATCTGGCGCACAAAATCAAGCTGAATCCGACACCTGAGCAAGAAGCGTATTTTCGTCAGGCCGTAGGATGCGCCAGATTCGTATGGAATTGGGCAGTGGCGCAATGGTTAGAAGGGAACGAACAAAAAAACGCACCATCGCCAATTGCATTGAAAAAACAATTCAATGCTATCAAGTATGAAGAATTTCCATGGATGAAGGGCATTCATCGTGACGCTCATTCACAGCCATTTGCCAATCTCAGTAAGGCGGTGAATGACTATTTTGCTGACTTAAAGAATCACGAAAAGCCGCATAAGCCACAGTTCAAGAAGAAAGGAAAGGCTCGCGATTCTTTCTATATTGCCAACGATAAGTTCCAACTTGATGGCAAGCGAATTAAGATACCGAAAATCGGATGGGTACACATGACGGAATCCTTGCGCTTTGACGGAAAAATCATGAGTGCCACCGTATCGCGTCAAGCTGAATGTTGGTTGGTGTCCATTCAAGTCGAAGTGGCACCACCACACGAAACACGCAAGCGGAAGGCACACCGCATCGACGGTGCAGATCTTGGCATCAAAACCGCCGTGGTGCTGTCTGCAGGAGAAGAGATTGAGTCGCCAAAACCCCTGAAGGCAGCACTGCGGCGGTTGAAAATCCGGCAACGGCGTGTCAGTCGTAAACTGGAGGCTGCAAAGAAACAAGCAGGGATCACAGGCAAGCTACCGAAAGGCACACGATTGCCTGAATCCAACAATCGTCGCAAGGCAACCATGAAAGTTGCCAAGTTACACATGCGAATTACCAACATCAGAAACGATTTCACACACAAGACGACGACAAGACTGATGAGCGAAAACCAAGCCATCGGGATTGAGGACTTGAATGTGAGTGGAATGACGAAAAATCACAAGTTGGCACGTGCATTGTCTGATGTGGGATTTGGCGAATTCCGCAGGCAGATCGAGTACAAGGCAAAATTGTACGACACCACCATTGTATTGGCAGATCGTTTCTACCCATCATCAAAGACCTGTTCGGTGTGTGATTACAAGTTGCCGAAATTAGAACTCAAGACACGTGAGTGGGATTGTCCGCAATGTGGAACACACCATGACCGCGACACGAACGCAGCACGAAACTTAAAACGGCTCGCAACCGAAACTGCGCTACCCGTGGCGAATCAGACGGTAACGACTGATCCATCGTTGAGAGTAAGTGACACGCTGGCGATGGCGGGAAAGTAACGCTTGTCAGATACGAATATCGCTAACAGAGGGGTTCGGGGCAGGAAAACGAAAGTGCGTACTTTTGCGCACTATCTTGATAGCAGGAGGTTGGCCTGGATGTGTTTCAAAAACTAATTCAAGCGCTTGATGGACGTGTGCAAATTTATACACAACTTCCTGCGAGTTTGCGCGGTGTGGCGTTGGAACATTTGCATGCGGGGTATGTGGATGGGGAGTATATTTGGTACGCGGCATCTGAACTATCAGGAAAACAACTTTATATGGCAGGGCAAATAGAACATTTGTCGCGCGCGGAAAGATATTTATTGCAGATGGCAATACGCGCGATTCCCATGTCTGAATCGTCAGGGCAAAATTGGGAACGCAAAATCTCTGATGCGCTGCATGAACCGCTTGAACCATATGGTAGTGCCATTCGTATTGAAGACGAAGTGGAAAACATACTGGTACCTTGGAACTGGCCGGTGTATTTGATCAGCCTTCGCCCCGATGAACGTTCGACGGCCGAGATTGTGGGTGAAGTGTCAAAAAACTTTGAATCGCTCGCTGATGATACGGATTTGGTGGTACATATAGTGGTCGAACCGTCGATGATTGTGGGCGTTATCAGTCTTCATAAGTCTACGGAAGCGCCTGCTTTTTCAGGATTGGAAATAGCAGAGGCACTGGTAGATGGGTTAATGTCGGAATCGTTTGTCAAGGTCAGGGCGATCTACAGTGAGTCGATCCGCAGCTTTCCTGAACTTTTACGGATGGTCAAACGCATGCACTACATATTTCAGGCTGCAGAACGATTTCAGGTGGAGCAACCTGTTTATTCTGTTCGAGGAATTGGTTTTTTTGAGCTGCTCTTTACAACAAAATCCCAGTTGCGTCAGGCATACACAGACCATATTTTGCCTCCTAGTATTTTGAACGCGCTTGGTACTGAGTTGGAACAAACGGTGATGATGTTTATTCAAAACAATTTGAATATGAGTGAGACGGCACGTCAATTATATTTACATCGCAATAGCTTATTGTATCGAATAGAACGGATCAAAGAATTGACTGGATACGACATTCGCATGTTTCGCGATGCGGTGACGGTGTGGGTCGCCTTGTTGCTAAAAAGACTATGAGCGCATGTCGATGTGCCTAAAGTTCAGATGCGAACTTTGTATACGTTGCCGTATAGAGCAAAAGTGTACACTGGGACTATACTAACCATGTTGAGTAACCGTCGTTGTGATGACGGAAAGGGGATTTTCAATTTGGCAGAAGTAAAGCTGTCTAGTGTGTATAAGAAGTATGCTGGCAATGTGGTGGCTGTGAGTGATTTTA
>DAIELO010000061.1 GCA_027341705.1 Caryophanales bacterium | reverse complement strand
CGATAAATCGTACGGCTCTTCAATAAAATGATCGCTAAAGGAATCATTTTGTTCCGGGTCTAGCACTTCCAACATCGCAGAAGCCGGATCACCACGAAAGTCGCTCGCCATTTTATCAATTTCATCCAACAAAAACACCGGATTGACTAATCCTGCCGTTTTCATGCCTTGGATGATACGACCAGGCATTGAACCGACATACGTGCGGCGATGCCCACGAATTTCCGCTTCATCACGCACACCACCAAGGGACACGCGCACAAATTTGCGACCGAGCGCACGCGCCACTGACTTGGCGAGCGACGTCTTACCAACACCAGGCGGTCCCACTAAGCACAAAATAGGGCTTTTGTGTTCCCCTGCTAATTTTTGTACGGCAAGGTATTCCAGAATCCGCTCTTTGACCTTTAAAAGACCATAATGGTCTTCATCCAAAGTGGCTTGAGCCTTGTCCATATCAATTTTCACAGGATCTGGAGCAGCCCATGGGATCGTGAGCAACCAGTCAATATAGGTGCGAATTACCGAACCCTCAGCAGAAGAAAGCGGCACCTTTTCTAAACGGTCAATTTCCTTGCTTACACGCTCGTTCATCAGCTCTGGCATGGCCGAAGTAGCCAACTGTTCACGCAGTTCATCGACTTCGCTTTGACGGCCATCTTTATCGCCTAATTCCTTCTGGATCGCCTTCATTTGCTCTCGCAAATAATATTCCTTTTGCGTGCGCTCCATTTGTTTGCGAACTTGTTGATTGATTTTTTTCTCTAATTCTAAAATTTCCTGTTCATTTGATAAGATTTGCAATAACGTCTCCAGTCGAGCAGCAATATCGACTGCCTCAAGAATCGACTGCTTTTCTTTCGTTTTTAATACAAGATTGGACGCGATAGCATCCGCAAGACGTCCTGGATCTTCAATGTCGGCAATGGCAGCATTGTATTCCGAATTGTGTTTTTTAGACAATTTCATATACAACTCAAACTGTTCAATGACCGCATTCATTAACGCACCGATCTCTGGGCCTTGGCTGTCTTGGTCTTCCACTATTTTTGCATGTACTTCAAAATATTCTTCTTGACTAGAAAATGAATCAATTTTTGCTCTTTGTAGTCCCTCGACAAGCACGCGAAACGTGCCGTTTGGCAATTTCATCATTTGTTTCACGAGCGCCAGTGTTCCCATTTGGTATATATCGTCAGGTTCAGGATCTTCAGCCTGTGTATCCATTTGTGTGGAAAGCAGGATGAGGTGATCATCCACCATCGCCTTGTCTAGGGCTCGGATCGATTTATCCCTTCCCACATCGAGATGGATGACCATCGAGGGGAAAACAAACAGGCCGCGCAAAGCCAAAAGCGGCAGGATTTTCTCGTTCGCTGATAATGATGGATCCACAAAGCACACCTCCTTGCTTATATCTCATCGCATTGTATCGAAATTAGATGGCTTTGTCTAACCAACGACTCGCACGTTGCTTTTGTGCACCATCTCAGATACTACCTTGTGCAATGGTGGCAGGCCCTATGTGTAACGGTGGTTTTGCCATATCATTCAACGCGGACCGAGACTCCGGAACCAACGCTAATTTAATCACATCCTCCAATTTGTGGACGAAATGAATTTCTAAGCCTATGCCTATACTAGACATTTCTCGCTCCGTCTGTTCAGCCGATAGAATGACTCGCTTCACTCCCGATCGACGCGCCGCATCTAATTTTGCCAAAATACCGCCAACCGGCCTGACCTCGCCTTTTAAGGAAACCTCCCCGGTGATGGCCACTTGATGATCAATCGGCACATTCATGATGGCAGAATAAATAGCCACTGCTATCGAAATGCCTGCTGATGGCCCATCCACTGGTATGCCACCTGGGAAATTAAGATGGATATCGTAATCTTGCACATTGACGGGTAGTACGTTTTTTAGTGCTGTAATGGCATTATCAAGCGACCCCATCGCCATGCTGCGCCGTCTCACGACACGTTTCCCACCATTTAGCTCTTCTTCCTCCACTGCACCTGTCACACTTACTTTGCCATTTCCCGATGTAAACGCTCTTCGTGCCACGGCTTCAATTTCCAATAACACCCCAGACATCGGGCCAATCACCGCGAGCCCATTGACTACGCCAATTTGTGGTTGAGTACCAATCTGTTTGTCAGGTCGCGGTGGCAATTGACTGCTTTGTGCCACCCATTCTACATCCGCTTGATTGATTTCTTGGCGGTTTTCCACCAGTGCGATGCCGGCCGCCAGTTGTACCATATTGACCGCGTCCCGGCCGTTGGTCGCATAGCGTTTGACTGCCATGATCGCCGCTTCGGTCATATGCAAATCCACCTTATTCGCCGCTTTACGAACGATTTCCGTAATCTCATTGGGTAACAGCGGCCTGAAAAATACTTCAATGCAACGCGAGCGAATGGCTGGTGGCAAATCTTCCGGATTCTTGGTAGTTGCCCCCACTAGTCGAAAATCAGCAGGTAGGCCGTTCTGAAATATATCGTGAATGTGCGGTGGAATGTTGGCATCATCTTGGCTATAGTACGCACTCTCAAAAAACACCTTGCGATCTTCTAATACTTTAAGCAGTTTATTGATTTGAATGGGATGCAACTCCCCAATTTCATCAATAAAAAGCACACCCCCATGCGCCTTCGTTACCGCACCTGGTTTGGGTTGAGGTATGCCTGCCACTCCCATCGAACCTGCCCCTTGGTAAATCGGATCATGTACCGAACCAATCAGTGGGTCTGCAATGCCACGTTCATCAAAACGTGCCGTCGTGGCATCCATTTCACAAAACACCGCATTGTTATCAAATGGAGAGTAGACCATTCGCTTTGCTTCTTCAAGTAACACACGCGCCACAGCAGTTTTCCCTACGCCCGGGGGCCCGTAAATAATCACATGTTGGGGGTTAGGTCCGCACAAGGAAGCACGCAATGCACGCACCCCTTCTTCTTGTCCGACAATATCAGAAAGCGTCGAAGGTCTGGCGCGTTCTGCCAATGGCTCTGTCAAACTGATTGCCCTCATCAACCGTAACTTTTCCAGTTCACGAGCTGAATCACGGTCAATGGACACACGATGACGCTGTTGATTCCTCATCTGTGAAATAAAGTAACCCGCGACAACACCCGCAAAAATAAGTTGCACTAAACCTAAAAATAACAGCGTCGGATCCACGAAATCGCCTCTCTCTATCTAGTTCTTATTAAGTATAACCAGGAAGCTATTGGATTAAACGAAAAACACGGTGCATGCGATGGTCGCATGCACCGTGTTCACTTAATAAAAACTAAATCACGCTGTCTCTTCTTTTTTCTTTTTCTTTTTCGTATCAGTGATCTGCCCAGAGTCAACGATTAAAGTGGGCTCCTCACGCAGTAACACAGTTTCTTTGGTGACCACACATTTTTTAATGTCATCTCTTGCAGGCAGTTCATACATCACATCGAGCATGATGCCTTCAATGATCGCACGTAGTCCCCGAGCACCCGTATTACGTTTGATCGCTTCAACAGCAATTTCCGTAAGTGCTTCGTCGGCAAATTCGAGTTCCACCGCGTCCATTTCCAAGAGCCGCTGATACTGCTTGACAAGCGCATTTTTGGGTTCTGTCAAAATCCGCTTCAACGCATCCTCATTCAATGCTTCAAGCGTCGCCACTACCGGCAATCGACCCACAAATTCAGGTATCAATCCGAATTTGAGCAGATCTTCAGGCAACACCCGAGTCAGATATTCTTCGTTAGGTGCTTCATGCCGTGTGCCATCTGCGGTGCCAAAACCAATCACTTTTTTTCCTAAGCGACGTTTAATAATCGGTTCAATTCCATCAAAAGCACCACCACAGATGAACAAAATATTCGTCGTGTCAATCTGGATAAACTCTTGATGTGGGTGTTTTCTCCCACCTTGCGGAGGCACACTAGCAACGGTTCCCTCTAATATCTTAAGTAAGGCCTGTTGTACACCTTCACCCGAGACATCTCTCGTGATCGAGGGATTTTCCGACTTGCGAGCAATCTTATCAATTTCATCGATGTAAATAATCCCTTTTTCTGCTTTTTCCACATCATAATCGGCAGACTGAATCAATTTCAGTAGGATGTTTTCCACATCCTCACCAACATAACCCGCTTCAGTGAGCGAAGTGGCATCAGCGATGGCAAAAGGAACATTTAAGATTTTAGCCAATGTCTGAGCCAACAAAGTCTTCCCTGATCCCGTCGGCCCAATTAACAAGATGTTACTTTTTTGAAGTTCCACTTCATCGTTTTTCGAGCTAGCATTGATTCGTTTATAATGATTAAACACCGCGACTGCCAAAGATTTTTTGGCACGCTCCTGACCAATCACATAAGAATCCAAAATGCCCTTAATTTCAGTCGGTTTAGGAACATCCTTGAGTTCAAACTCTTCTTCTTCGCCAAGTTCCTCTTCAACGATCTCATTACAAAGTTCAATGCATTCATCACAAATGTACACACCGGGGCCTGCAACTAATTTACGTACCTGATCCTGTGTTTTACCACAGAACGAGCACTTCAGTTGCCCTTTATCATCGTTAAATTTAAACACGGATATCCCCCCTTTATTTTAGATCTGGCCGTAAAATCACCTCATCAATAAGACCATAAGCTTTCGCTTCTTCGGCAGACATCCAATTGTCACGGTCAGTGTCTTTTTCGATGCGATCCAATGGTTGACCAGTACGCTCAGCGTAAATTGTATTCAGTTTGTGCCGGGTTTTCAAAATCCATTCTGCATGAATCTTGATATCGCTTGCTTGTCCCCTCACCCCGCCAAGCGGTTGATGTATCATAATCTCACTATTTGGCAATGCAAATCGTTTACCCTTGGCACCCGCTGTGAGCAAGAATGACCCCATGCTCGCCGCCAAGCCGACACAAATGGTGGACACTTGTGGCTTAATATATTGCATGGTATCAAAAATCGCCATGCCAGCCGTCACTGATCCACCTGGGCTATTCACATACAGACTAATATCTTTATCTGCATCCTCAGAAGCTAAAAACAACATTTGTGCCACCACTGAATTAGCTACATAATCGTCAATCGGAGTCCCAATAAAAATAATTCGATCTTTTAAAAGGCGTGAATAAATATCGTACGCCCGTTCACCTCTACTTGTCTGCTCAATGACCATTGGCACTAAGTTCATGTGCTATCCCTCCTGCACTATTGCAACAGACGGCGCGTCTATTAGGAACAAATAAGGCACAACTTTGAGTGCCTTATTAATTCTTGTGTATCATTTTACACGAAGTTACGCCTCTGTGCTACGCTCTACCAAAAATTGAACAGTCTTGCGTGACACAATATCGCTTTTTATTCCTGCAAATCCAGGATCTCGGCTACCGATAATTTCCTTCACGCGATCAAACTCTAGCTGAGTAGCATCCGCCACTTTTTGCAGTTCAAGATCAATTTCTTGTTCTACCAGCGAAATATTCTCCTTGATTGCAATCGCCTCTAACACCAAGCTAGATTTGACGCGACGTTCCGCTTCTTGACGGAACTGATCTCGCAGTTCATCTTTTGTCGTACCTGTAAATTCCTGATATGCATCCAGTGGAATCCCCTGTTGTTCTAAACGGGAACCAAACTCATTAATCTGCACATCAATTTCATCTTCAATCATCACTGCCGGAATATCTACAGTAGCATTTTCCACCACTTTAGCGATGATTTGATCCTCAATGTAGTGCTCATGCTGGTGCTCCGCTTCATGCTCCAACTGATGACGCACATCAGCCTTCAATTCTTCAATCGTGTCAAACTCACTAATGTCCTTGGCAAAATCATCATCAAGTTCAGGTAGCGTTTTACGCTTAATATCATGTACGTGAATCTGAAACAGTGCATCTTGTCCTGCTAAAGATTTGACATGGTATTCTTCTGGGAATGTGATCTTCACTTCACGATCTTCCCCCGCTTTGACGCCAATCAACTGATCTTCAAAACCCGGCACAAACGTTCCTGAGCCTAATTCCAGTTGATAATTTTCGGCTTCTCCGCCTTCAAACTCTTCTCCACCGACAAACCCATTAAAATCCATTACCAGCAGATCGCCTGCCTCTGCTTCGCCATCTTCAAGCACATGCAGTTCCGAATGACCGCTGCGAAGTTTTTGCAATTCCTCATCCAACATCTCATCGGTCACTTCAAATGTTTTATCTTCAAACGGAATATTTATGTAATCGCCAAGTGTCACTTCTGGCTTTAGCGTGACGGTTGCTTTAAATAGCAACGGTTTACCCGCCTCTACTTGCACCACATCAATTTTAGGCCGATCCACAGGTACCAATTGCGCTTCAAATACAGCCGCCGAATAAGCATTCGGAACAACTAGATCTAGTGCATCTTGATACAAAGACTCTACACCATAACGCGATTCAAATATTTTGCGCGGCACTTTCCCCTTACGAAAGCCCGGCATTGCCACTGTCTTCACTACTTTTTTAAACGCTTGATCTAACGCATCCGAAAACTGTTCTGCAGCTACTTCTACTTCAAGCACACCTGTATTAGGTTCCGTTTTTTCCCATTTTACTGCCATAAACCAATTTCCTCCACCGTATAGTAATGGCGTCCCAGGAGGGATTCGAGCCCCCGACCCGCAGCTTAAAAGGCGGTTCTGCAACGCATAAAGCAATAATCATTTTATCTTCAAATACCCGAAATTGCAAGATTTTTCGGGTGTGATTTTTTCCGAATTAAATCACGGATTAGTGTTCACTATATACCCGACCCATTATTCCCAATTAAGCGCGCCGCTCTTTAAGCACACGGATTT
>DAIELO010000060.1 GCA_027341705.1 Caryophanales bacterium | reverse complement strand
TTGTGACGGCGCTAGAAGAGGTGCCGGGAGTCCCTGGACGCTTCGAGCGAGTGAGCGTTGGTCAGGATTTTGCAGTGATTGTCGATTATTCGCATACACCTGATAGTCTTGAAAATGCGCTGGCTACAATCAGCGAATTTTGTGAGGGAAAAATTATTACGGTGGTAGGCTGTGGTGGGGATCGCGATCGCAAAAAGCGGCCGCTCATGGCGAAAATTGCCACTTCATATAGTGATTATACTGTGCTGACTTCAGACAATCCACGCACTGAAGATCCTGAAAAAATTATTGATGATATGGAAGCAGGGTTAACGGCAGCGTCCCATGATCAATACACACGCATTGTACTAAGGGAAGCAGGGATACGTCACGCGATTGCTCAGGCGAAGCCTGGGGATGTCATTTTGATTGCGGGGAAGGGCCATGAAAACTATCAGATCATTGGCACGACAAAGTATGATTTTGATGATCGAGAAGTGGCCGAGAAAATTATCAAAGAGATGAAAGATTGAGGAGTGCAGGCAATGTTTCAGCGTGACTTGACATGGATAGCTAGCGCAACGGCAGGGGAATTGGTGGGCAATTCCGTCGAATTGGTCGGCGTCAGCACAGATTCACGCAGCGTAAAACAGGCGAATTTATTTATTCCTATCGTTGGCGAGCAGTTTAATGGACATCAGTTTGTTGAACTTGCGGTTCGCAATGGTGCATCGTCTTTCTTGTGGGAAAAAAAGTTGGCGTTGCCAGATGCGTTGCAATCTATTGCGCATGTGTTGGTCGATGATACGTTGCTCGCTTTGCAAAATTTAGCTGCTGCCTATCGCAAAGAGCTGGCGGTAAAGGTAGTGGGCGTGACAGGTAGCAACGGCAAGACCACGACCAAAGAGATGATCGCGCTCATTTTGTCCACGCGTTATCGCACGTATAAGTCGCCTGGCAACCTCAATAATCACATCGGATTGCCACTCTCGCTTTTAAATATCCCGGATGATGTAGAAGTGGCTGTGTTTGAGATGGGGATGAATCATGCGGGCGAAATCGCGCGCCTTGCCGAAATTGCAAAGCCTGATGTAGGTGTGATCACGATGATTGGCGAAGCGCACATCGGTTTTTTGGGTTCGCGCGAAGGGATTGCCCGAGCAAAGTGGGAACTTGTAGCGTCTTTGCCCGTTGACGGTGTCGCATTTTTGCCAGTAGAAGAACCGCTATTGCATGAGTTGACACTTCCTCAAGGTGTTACTGCGTATTACTTTGGTGAATCTGTCGACGCGGATATCAATCTAACTCATTATGAAGTAAAGTTACCAAGCGGTTCGAGCATAGAACTGACTACCAGTGAGCAGTTAGGTAATGAGACAGCAAGCATGGATCTTCCATTTCCAGGGAAACACTTAGGATTTGATGCACTCGCTGCGATCGGGGTGGGCAGATGGTTTGGTGTTAGTCTGACAATGGCGGCACAGGCGCTTCGCGATTATCAAATGGACGCATTGCGACTGGCTGTCATGACATTGGGTGATCGACTATTTTTAATCAATGATGCATATAATGCAGCACCTTCTTCGATCGAGGGAGCATTTAAAGTAATGAAGGACTTGCCGGTGGATGTTCGCATCGTGGTACTTGGGGATATGCTTGAATTAGGAGAACATGCAGAAGCTTTACATCGCAAAGTGGGTGCTATGTTTGATCGATATGGAATTCAAGAAGTGATTGCAGTGGGTGATTTGTCTAATTGGTACATTCTAGGTGCGAGGGATCAATTGCGAGCAATGCACGTCTACATGGCTGCTGACGCAGTCACTGCCGCAGACTATCTGATTCCGCGGTTGATTAATCATTTGAAGAAGGAAAAAACTTGTGCTGTTTTAGTCAAAGGGTCGCGAAAAATTGGTTTGGAAAAGGTAGCACAAGTGATACTGGAGGATTTTCCTGACCATGAGATACATACCTACTAAAACGCGCTGGGGGGAGGCCATTTATGGATGTTCAGTCATTGACTTGGATATTTTGTATCGCTATGGCTATTGTGGTACTGTTAGGGCCGATTGTGATTCCACTTTTGCATCGGTTTAAGTTCGGACAGGCCATTCGTGCAGAAGGACCGATGCGCCACCAACAAAAATCTGGGACCCCTACAATGGGTGGTATCCTGATTATGGTTGGCGTATTTGTCACCGCTTGGCGTTTTTCTGATTCGACAACTACTTGGCTTTTGCTCTTGGTGATGGTGGGTTTCGGATTAATCGGGTTGATCGATGATGGATTGAAGATTTTACGCAAAAAAAATCTAGGGTTGACTGCATTACAAAAAATAATTGCGCAAGTATTGGTTGTTGTCATGTTTTATTTGGCATTATATTTTACAGGGTGGCATTTTTCCTTAACCATACCCGGTTGGAGTCATGGGATAGAACTTGGCACATGGTACTTATTATTTCTGGTAGTATTTATGGTAGGTTTTGCAAATGCTGTGAATTTAACGGATGGCCTAGATGGATTGGCGACTGGTACTACAGCCATTGCGTTTGCTGTCTATGCGGCAATGGCATGGTGGGAAAGTCAGTGGAATGTGTCTGTTTTTGCGATGGCGATGGTGGGGGCTCTACTTGGGTTTCTTGTCTATAATCGGCATCCCGCTAAGGTATTTATGGGCGATACAGGGTCACTTGCCTTGGGTGGTAGTCTGGCTGCAGTCGCTGTGCTTGCTCGCGCTGAGTTGTGGTTGATCCTAGTAGGTGCAATATTTGTAGTAGAGACGTTGTCAGTCATTATTCAAGTCATTTCGTTTCAAACGACAGGAAAACGAGTGTTTAAGATGAGTCCATTACATCATCATTTTGAACTCACAGGTTGGTCTGAATGGCGAGTGGTATTGACATTTTGGGGGATCAGTCTGCTTTTGGGTGTCGTTACGTTATTGTTGTTCATCCATTAATGGTATTGAGGTTGGAGGATGAAATATTTTGTTGAATGTGCGTGAAAAAAACGTACTAGTATTGGGGCTTGCTCGCAGTGGGTACGCTGTGGCAAATTTATTAATCGATCTTGGTGCAAACGTGACGGTAAATGACTTAAGTGGTGAAGCAAGCACGCAACAAGCAGCAGAAGCACTTATTGCAAGGGGCGCTCGCGTCGTGCTTGGGGAGCATCCGCTGTCTTTGCTCGATCATGTGGATCTGATAGTGAAAAATCCAGGAATTCGTTATGATGTACCGATTCTCTTGGCGGCTGTGAATAAAAAGCTTAAAATCGTGACGGAAATTGAAGTGGCAAGTCTATATACGGAGTCTCCCATCATTGCCATCACGGGATCGAATGGCAAAACAACAACGACTACCTTGATTGGGGAAATGTTTGCACACAGTCAGCTTTCGGCAGTGGTATCAGGCAATATTGGGACGGCGATGTCTGCGGTGATCAAGGACATTGCAAAAGATACGTGGCTTGTCACGGAGGTGTCGAGTTTCCAATTGGTAGGGACTGAGTTGTTTCATCCTAAAGTGTCCGTGTTATTAAATATTTACCCTACTCATATCGATTATCACGGATCGATGGATAACTACGTGGATGCCAAGCTGCGCATTTTTTCCAATCAATCTCAGGGGGATGTCGCGGTACTAAATGTTGATCAGGTGTACATAAAAGGAATCGTGGGCTCGCTTCAATTGCGGGGTATCGAGGTATATGAGTTCAGTTTGCATACAGCTGTCAAACAAGGGTTATACGTTAGTGGACGTAAAATATACTATTGCGCAGCAAATGATGTCCCTGCAATCGAGGTGTGTGCGGTTCAAGACATCACACTACGAGGTGAATTTAATCTGGAAAACGCACTGGCAGCAGGGGCAGCAGCACTGGCGGCAGGGGTGCCACTTTCGTCAGTAGCGCATGTGTGGCGTACCTTTAAAGGGGTGGAACATCGGTTAGAGTATGTGCGGAGCATCAATCAAGTAACGTTTTATAATGATTCAAAAGCAACCAATCCGCAGGCAGCCATTCGCGCGATTGATTCTTTTTCTGAGCCGGTGATTGTGATCTTAGGTGGATTGGAACGTGGTGATGACCTCACACCACTGGAGAAATCGTTGCAAAATCACTGTAAAGCTGCCGTCGTGCTTGGTGAGTCGGCGGCGCGTATGCGCGAAGTAGCCGCACGTTCTGGTGTGGCACACATTCAAACAGTCGCTACGATTGAAGAGGCAGTGGCCGTTGCCGTAGAGATGGCAGAAGCAGGAGATGTAATTCTGTTGTCACCAGCGGCGGCCAGTTGGGACATGTTTTCTTCATTTGAAGTCAGAGGGCGAATTTTCAAGGAGGCAGTGCATAAGCTTTAGCATGGACGAGGTGGCTGGAGGTGCTTCCATGCAAAGCCAAAAAACGGTAGACTTGTTGATTCCACTTGCTACCCTGTTTTTGCTAGTGATAGGGGTGATAATGGTACATAGCGCTAGTACAGTATTGTCTGTGGCGCGCTACCATGATGCTTTTTATTTTCTGAAACGACAGTTGTTGTTTGCTGTCTTGGGGCTATTGTCAATGTGGATGATGAGTCGCTTGGATTATCATTTGTTCAAAAAATATAGTGGATGGATTGTTATTTTCTGTTTTCTGTTTTTAGGTTTAGTGCTCGTGCCTCACGTTGGTCAGGTGCGTGGTGGTTCAAGGGCTTGGTTAGGGATTGGGACACTAGGGATTCAACCTTCTGAATTTGCGAAGTTTGGTTTGGTTATTTTTTTTAGCAGTTGGTTTAGTCAAAGACCTGATCGCATGTTATCCTTTAGCAGAGGGTTGATCCCCCCGCTGGTGGTGATGAGCGGTGCCATTTTACTCATTATGTTAGAGCCAGATCTTGGACAAAGTGCAGTGATTGCCGGAGCCACCATGATTATGATTTTTGTGGCAGGTGCGCCCATGAAATACTTATGGACGCTGGCTGGAGCGGGAGCCGCCGCATTTGCGGGGCTGATTGCTGCGGCTCCTTATCGTCTTGAACGTGTATTATCTTTTTTGAATCCCTGGAAGTATCCTGATACGATAGGATATCATATCATCATGTCGTTAGTGGCGTTAGGGCAAGGTGCCTTATTAGGATCGGGAATTGGCGGAAGCACACAAAAACACTTGTATTTACCAGAACCGCAAACGGATTTTATTTTTGCAATTCTTGCAGAGGAATTGGGCGTTATTGGTGCCGTGGCTACATTGTTGGTGTTTGCGTTATTGATTTTTAGAGGATTGCGTACGGCTTGGAGAGCACCGGATCGCTTTGGCGGGTACTTGGCCGCGGGACTCACCAGCATCATCGCCGTGCAAGTGTTTATCAACGTCGGTGTGGTGACGGGGCTATTGCCGGTAACTGGAATTACGCTTCCTTTTTTGAGCTATGGTGGTTCTTCACTGACGCTGATGTTGTCGGCAGTGGGAATTTTAATGAATATCTCGCGGCAGGCTCGGTTGGGTTGATCGCGAGCATGACTTAGCAAAAGGGAGAGCCATAAACCGATGAGAATTGTGGTTTCAGGCGGGGGAACAGGAGGACACATCTATCCTGCACTCGCCATTGCTCGTTATGCACAAACAACTATGAATGCACAAGTATTATACATAGGCACAACGAGAGGGCTGGAACGAGAACTGGTGCCAAGGACTGGCGTGGATTGTCGATTTATTGAGGTCGAAGGGCTACGACGCAAGCTCTCTGTTCGTGCGTTTAAGACGGCATGGTTAGCGATGACTGCTACTTTTTCGGCAAGAAAGGAACTGAAAGCATTTCGACCAGATGTTGTCGTTGGCACAGGTGGCTATGTGGTGGCTCCTGTTATTTTGGCAGCATATAGTCTGGGTATTCCTTCTGCAATTATAGAAATGGACGCCAAAGCTGGGCTCGCCAATCGCATGGTCAGTCGGTTTGCTGATTTGGTGATGCTCGCCATGTCTGCAGGTGCTTCATCTTTTCCTCATGCGAAGCACCTGGTGGTAACAGGCAATCCCCGCGCCACAGAAGCGGTGACTGCGCTCAAGGAACATAATGGGAATATACGTGGTGAACTGAAATTAAACCACCTTCCAATTATCACGATTGTTAGCGGTAGTCGCGGTGCCAAGCCAATTAATCAAGCGGTGCAAGATTGGTTGCAAAAGACCGACTTGAAAGATTGTCAGGTAGTATGGATTACCGGTGAAGTTCATTTTGAGACGATCCAGGCAGAACTGCAATTGACTGAAAAACAACAAGTCAATGTGCGTTTATTATCTTATTATCACGATATGCCTGCTTTGCTGTCGATCTCTACGTTATTGATCAGTCGAGCAGGAGCCACTATCCTGTCGGAATTGACGGCGTTAGGGATTCCTGCCATCTTGATTCCATCACCATACGTGACTCATCGTCATCAAGACCATAATGCGCAGGCGTTAGTGAATGAGGGGGCTGCGTTGTTGCTGCCTGAAGAGGAACTCAATGCAGATCGATTAGGGCAAGAAGTAGAAGCGATGATTCATAATCCTTTTCGTCTTGAGATGATGAAAAAATCCAGCAAAAAGTTAGGCAGGCCGGATGCGCTTAACAGTATCGCAGCTGAATTAATTAAACTAACGAATAAGAGTTAATTTTTTACACAAGTGTATTAGGCCGCTGTCACCATGTGTGCAAGTGAACATATGATGTGGAAAAATCACATGCGCTCGAGAGGAGTATAATCCCGGCATGTACCCGTTGGATGAGAAGTTGATTTTTACAGGTGTGGCACCGGTAATTCTTTATCAAGAGGAATTGGCCAAACACACCACATGGCGTATCGGGGGACCTGCTGATGTGCTGGCTATTCCGGATCACATTAGTCAGGTGATGGAACTCGTACGCATGGCTAAAAATCAC
>DAIELO010000005.1 GCA_027341705.1 Caryophanales bacterium | reverse complement strand
GATGACCATTAACGCTCCCGCCGCAGTACTTTTGGCCATGTACATTGCAGTCGGTGAAAAGCAAGGAGTATCGATGGAGCAACTTTCTGGCACGATCCAAAATGACATCTTAAAAGAATATGTTGCTCGTGGCACCTACATATTTCCTCCTGCACCGTCGATGCGTTTGATCACCAACATCTTCGAATTTTGTGCAAAAAATCTTCCCAAATTCAACACCATCAGCATTAGCGGCTACCACATTCGCGAAGCAGGCAGCACGGCCGTGCAAGAGGTGGCGTTTACACTAGCCAACGCGCGCGCTTATGTCAATGCTGCGCTTGGTGCGGGGTTACATATTGATGAATTTGCGCCAAGACTCTCCTTTTTCTTTAATGCACATAATTTATTTTTTGAAGAAATTGCGAAATATCGGGCGGCACGAAGAATATGGGCGCGCATGATGCAAGATGAATTTGGTGCGAAAAACCCGAAATCTTTGCAATTGCGTTTCCACACGCAAACAGGTGGCTCAACACTTACGGCGCAACAGCCTGACAACAACATTGTGCGCGTCACTTTACAGGCACTTGCGGCCGTCCTTGGTGGCACACAGAGCTTACACACGAATTCCAGAGATGAAGCACTGGCGCTGCCAACTGAGGATTCGGCGAGAATCGCTTTGCGTACACAACAAATCATCGCTCACGAGAGTGGTGCGGTCGATACGGTGGATCCACTCGGTGGATCGTATTATGTGGAGTCACTCACTGATCAAATTGAGCAACGGGTGCTTGATTATCTGCGCGTGATCGAAGACATGGGCGGTGCTGTCAGTGCGATTGAACAAGGGTACATGCAACGGGAAATACACAATGCCGCTTACGAAACCCAACGTGCTATTGAACGCAAGGACGAGGTCGTCGTAGGGGTTAATGCATTTACGATGGAAAACGAGCAAATGCCCGGGCTACTACACGTGGATGAACGTATTGAGCGCGATGCGAAGGCAAATTTACTAGCGCTCAAGACAACACGCGACAATCAAGCGGTTGAGTCAACACTAGTGGCACTTAAAAGCGCCGCGAAAAGCGATGACAACCTGATGCCTTATATTTTGAATGCAGTGCGCGTATACGCGACGCTTGGAGAAATTTCAGATGTGCTCAGAGCAGAGTTTGGTGAGTACAGACCAGCTTAATGATAAAGGAGGGTTATCCACATGAATCAACCGATACGTGTCCTCATTGCCAAACCAGGACTTGATGGTCATGATCGCGGGGCACTCGTCGTAGCGCAAGGACTTCGCGATGAAGGATTAGAGGTTATTTATACTGGGTTGCGCCAAACTGTCGAACAAATCATCGTGACAGCGATCCAAGAAGACGTAGATTGCATCGGCTTATCTTCATTGTCAGGAGCGCATATGACACTTTTTCCCGCTGTCGTGGAAGGCCTACATAGTCGAGGGATCGACGACATGCTAATTATTGGTGGAGGTGTCATTCCTCCTGATGATGTCGTCGCACTCAAAAACAGGGGATTGGCAGAAGTCTTTACACCAGGTAGCACGATTGGTGAAATGGCAGAATATATTCGCCACCACGTAAGTGGGCGGCATGATATGGTGCTGTTTGATCCTCCATCGCAAGTGGATCATATCGGAATTGCTGTTGCGAACCTTGAACAAACACTTGCTTTTTATCGCGATCATCTAGGGTTTTCTGTAGTTCATGAAGAAGAAATCCATGATCAACAGGTGCGCGCAGTTTTTTTGCAAGCCGGAGAATTACATATTGAATTGCTCTTTTCCACCGACGATGAAGGGCCAATTGGCAAATTTATCGCAGCAAAGGGTCCTGGCATGCATCATATCGCATATCGTGTGGACAATGTGGCAGAATGGATTGAAAAATCAAGACAAGCAGGTTATCGCCTCATTGATGAGCTACCTAGGTCAGGTGGACAAGATAAATTAATTGCTTTTATTCATCCGAAAAGCAGTTTTGGGGTGCTGACCGAATATTGCCAAATTATTGATAAGGAGTAGTGCGAGTGGAAAATAAATTATACGAACTAGAAGATCGTCGACAAAAAATCGAACGAGGCGGCGGAGATAAGCGGATTTTATCGCAACATGAAAAAGGAAAATATACGGCGCGAGAACGCATAGAAATGATGCTTGATGCGGGGACTTTTCGCGAAATTGGGGCATTCATTGAACACAGTGGTTCTCACTTTGGCATGGAACACATGGATGTACCGGCAGAAGGAGTCGTGACCGGTTGGGGTAAAATTGCCGGTCGAGTCGTATTTGTGTTCGCACAGGACTTTACTGTATTTGGTGGATCACTGGGTGAAATGCACGGCAAAAAAATTGCCAATATCATGGATCTAGCGGCTCAAAATGGGGCACCTGTATTGGGGCTTAATGATTCAGGCGGCGCTCGCATTCAGGAAGGCGTAGAATCACTGGATGGTTATGGACATGTTTTTTATCGAAATGCCATATATAGTGGCGTGGTTCCGCAAATTTCTGTCATTTTAGGGCCTTGTGCCGGTGGAGCAGTATATTCACCAGCGATTACTGATTTTATTTTTATGGTGGAAAAAACCAGCCAGATGTTTATTACTGGGCCGAAAGTAATTGGAACGGTGACAGGTGAGGTGATCTCGTCGGAAGATCTAGGGGGTGCGAAAGTTCACTCTAGCGTAAGCGGCGTGGCTCACTTTACAGCACCAACAGAAGAAGAGGTATTTGCAGACGTTCGGAAATTACTTGCTTACTTGCCGCAAAATCACAAAGAAATGCCACCACGTGCTGTCCCAGATGAACAACGGGCAGCAGATGAAGCAATGTTGCGCTTGGTGCCAGTGGACAGTACAAAAGTATACGATGTGTTGCAAGTCATCAAACAAGTGGTGGATTTTGGCGATTTTCTTGAAGTGATGCCGACATTTGCAAAAAATGCGGTGGTTGGTTTTGCTCGTATGGATGGGTATTCAGTGGGAATTATTGCGAATCAACCGAAGTACATGGCGGGTGGGCTCGACATTGATTCTTCCGATAAAATTGCGCGTTTTATCCGCTTTTGTGATTCGTTCAATATCCCGATTATCACTTTTGAAGATGTCACTGGGTTTATTCCAGGCATCATGCAGGAACACCGTGGTATTATTCGCCATGGCGCGAAAATTCTCTACGCGTATTCAGAAGCGGTGGTACCAAAAATTACTGTCATTTTGCGCAAAGCCTATGGTGGTGCCTATGTGGCGCTCAATTCAAAGTCAATTGGCGCAGATTTGGTACTTTCTTGGCCCACTGGTGAAGTCGCAGTGATGGGACCTGAAGGCGCAGCAAATATTATTTATGCGCGGGAAATCGCTCAAAGTGGCAGTCCAGAAGCGACTCGTGCACAAAAAATCGCGGAATATAAAGAGCGCTTTGTTAACCCGTATATCGCTGCCGCTGCAGGCATGATCGACGATGTCATTGACCCTCGCGAGACGCGCGCCAAACTGATTGATGCACTAGAGATGTTGCGTAATAAAGAAGAGGTTCGCATGCCGAAAAAACACGGCAATATTCCTTTGTAATAGTACAAAGGAATACGCCTTAAAGGGGACGATAGGGCTCATGAACAGCGTCGTTCAAGTGGATCGTGAAGGGCTTATTGCCGACTTTATGACACTGGTAACTATCTCTAGTGAATCACGAGATGAAGCGAATGTGGCCGCTTACATCCGCGGTGTTGTCGAAGAATTGGGCTATGAAGTAGAAGAAGATGGCGCAGCGGCAATAGTCGGTGGTAGTTCCGGCAACCTGATCGTGCGTGTGCCAGGAGAACCTAACAAAAAGACGATCTTGCTCATGGCACATATGGATACGGCGGCACCAGGGTTAGGCGTGTTACCAATTCGGCATGAAGATCGCATCACAAGCGATGGCAAGACCGTGCTTGGTGCTGATGACAAGGCTGGTATCGCCGGAATATTACATTTACTGCGCATGTTAAGTAAAGACAAGGAACCACATCCGCCCCTTGAAGTAGTATTTACGGTTTGTGAAGAGGCCGGTTTATTAGGGGCAAAAGCACTAGAACGCGCAAGACTAGAAGCGGAGTTTGGATTTGTATTTGATTCCAGTGGGCCACTGGGATTTGTCGTTACTGCAGGACCTGCACAGACCAAACTACATGCAAGAGTGTTAGGCAAAGCTGCTCATGCAGGAATTGCTCCGGAAAAAGGAATTAGTGCGGTAGAAGTGGCGGCGAAAGCGATTGCCAAAATGAAATTAGGAAGAATAGATGAAGAAACCACTTCTAATATTGGCATGATAAAAGGTGGTATTGCTACTAATATTGTCTGTGATCGGGTGGAATTTCATGCCGAAGTTCGTAGTCTCAAATCAGGTAAGTTGACAGCCCAAGTGGCTGACATGACTCGTGTACTAAAAGACACGGCTGACGAGTACGGAGCTCAAGTGGAACTGCAGTGGATGGATAGTTATCCCGCACTTCATATTGATGGAGATTCTTTTTTGTATGAGATTATTAGGGATGCAATGGCATCAATGAACCTCGTTCCTCACTTTGGCCCCACTGGTGGGGGAAGTGATGCCAACGTGATCGCAAGCAAAGGTATTCCTGTACTTAATTTAGCAATGGGATATCAACAAGTGCACACACTTGAAGAATGGATTGGCATCGCAGAACTCGTGCGCGGCGCTGAGTTAATTATAGAGATCATTCGGGCAAGTTTACAATACGCATAAGCAACGATGGTTCATTACCCCGCACTGTCACTCGCGGGGTTTATTTATGGTAGTGTGACGCTTCAGCCAGTCGCCGAGAGGCTCCTGTTCATTTTCGCAAAGCATACGAAGCACGTTGTACACTTGGGTGGGGGTACCCTTAAGAATTAACTTGCGAGAACTAAAATAAATGTACATGTGATCACCTCTTGTACTGATGTATGCAAGATGACCTATAAAATATGAAGGAGGAATGCACATTGACCGCACATTTGGTGGAGACACTCGTATCAAAACAAGATATTTTTCATGGCAGAATGATCCATTTGCGCGTAGATACAGTCAAGCTCCCTGATGGGAAAGAAACCACGCGAGAAGTCGTAGAACATCCAGGGGCAGTGGCTATTGTCGCTGAAACGCAAGCTGGGAAATTGCTGCTTGTCACACAGTATCGCCATCCGATTCGTCAAGTGTCGATAGAAATTCCTGCTGGCAAGTTAGAACAGGGTGAACCGCTGGCAGAGGCAGCTTTTCGCGAATTGTTAGAAGAGACAGGTTACCAAGCGAACGAACTGAAAAAAGTGATGGACTTTTATTCTACCCCTGGTTTTTCTGATGAGATCATGCACCTATATGTGGCGAGAGGGCTCACTTTTGACAAGATGCAGCCTGATGAAGATGAATTTATTGACAGTCAAGCCTATTCAAAAGAAGAGATCATTCATCTTATTCGCACAGGTCAGATCAAGGATGCGAAAACCTTAATCGGACTGAATTGGTGGTTGTATGAATCATCCGCTACTTAGTCTGATTTGCTTGCAATCTTGCCATCGAATATACTCACAGCAGGTGGTATTTACATGTCAGGCAAACGTTTTACAGTAATCAATGAATCTTTTGAGTGCCGCAATTGTCATCATCACGTATTACCGCTACAATCAGGTTGCCGCAACCATTGTCCTGTATGCTTATACAGTGTTCACTTGGATCATTTTCCTGGAGATCGCACGGCCAACTGTGGGGGAACCATGGAACCAATCGAGATTTATCACCACTCGAAAAAGGGTTATATGGTCCGGCATCGCTGCCGTTCGTGTGGGCATGAGTCTGTAAATAAACTAGCTTTGGATGATCCTGTGCAAGCTGATGACTTTGAACTGGTGTTAACTATTTTTAGGGCATCCGCCAAGTAACGTGGAATGCCAATTGATGGGAGGGTAATTGAATTGATTATCGGTGTGCCCAAAGAGATTAAAGACAATGAAAATCGCGTGGCATTGACCCCAGGTGGAGCCAGAGCATTGGTTGCTAATGGACATGTTGTGTTGGTAGAGCAGAATGTCGGGACTGGCAGTGGATTTCATGACGAAGATTATCAAGCGGCAGGCGCGAAAGTGCTGGGACAAGCTGCACAAGTCTGGCAAGGCGCAGATATGATCATGAAAGTGAAAGAGCCACTTCCAGACGAATTCGGCTTTTTTCGTCAGAATCTAATTCTCTTCACCTACTTGCACTTGGCTCCAGAATATGAGTTGACGAAAGCGCTGATGGACAGTGGTGTGATTGCTATTGCATATGAAACGATTCAGTTACCAGATCGGTCGTTGCCGCTGTTAACACCCATGAGTGAAGTGGCAGGTCGCATGGCTGTGCAAATTGGTGCTCAATACCTAGAACGCCAACAAGGTGGCAAAGGTATTTTGCTTGGTGGCGTGCCTGGCGTGCTGCCAGGTGAAGTGGTGATCGTGGGTGGGGGAATAGTCGGCACCAATGCGGCGAAAATGGCGCTTGGTACTGGTGCGGATGTAACGATTTTGGATGTCAGCCCCGACCGCTTGAGGCAGTTAGATGACATGTTTACTGGACGCGTGCGAACACTGATGTCCAATGTATACAATATCGAACAGGCAGTGAGTAAGGCTGATCTGCTCATCGGTGCCGTATTGATTCCTGGATCTCGTGCGCCCAAACTAGTGACTGAGAATATGGTTAAGAATATGTCCAAGGGTTCCGTTATTGTGGATGTCGCGATTGATCAGGGTGGTTCTATTGAAACGATTGACCGAGTGACCACACATAGCAATCCTACTTATGAAAAATATGGAGTAATACATTATGCTGTCGCGAATATGCCGGGTGCTGTTCCTCGGACTTCCACGCTTGCATTAACTAATTCCACGCTTCCCTATGCATTACAATTAGCAAATAAGGGATATCGCGCAGCTGTATTTTCAAGCACGTCGCTTGCAAAAGGCGTGAATGTGATCAATGGTAAAATCACTTATGAAGCGGTCGCTAAAGGGTTACAACTTGACTACACACCGCTTGAAGACGTTTTGGCATGATGGGTGGATATGACGCATAAAGCATAGCAAGGAGGAGTGCAAATGCGTCTATTTGCATCTGTTGTGACTCTCATGCTAAGTTATGCGTTTTTTTTATTGTCCACTCATTTTTCTGGATGGATGTTACATAGCGCGGCTGGTCATGTTTCACTCTGGCAAAGGCAAATGGCCGATTGGCTATTTGCCGGTCCATAGAGTGGGGGTGAAATAGATGGATCATTATGTAGAAGACTATATTCACTATCTCGCGGTAGAACGGGGACTTTCTACCAATACACTTGCCGCCTATGAACGAGATCTTGGTGATTGGCTAGACTACCTTGAGGCTCAAGGGATTACTAGTATTTTAGACGTAGATTATCGAATGCTCATCGGTTATATGCAGTTTAAGCGCACCAAAGGATTCAAAACAGCGACCGTGGCTCGGCATCTTTCGAGTATTCGTTCGTTCTTTTCTTATCTGCATCAAGAGCAGATTATTCCGGAAGATCCCGCGCAATTACTAGAAACACCAAAGCCGGATCGCCGTTTACCTAAGGTGATTAGTTTTGAAGAAGTCGAACAACTACTTGCGGCTCCTGACACGAGTCATCCTTTTGGCATCAGGGACAAAGCGATGCTTGAGTTGCTTTACGCCACGGGAATCCGAGTGAGTGAGTTGATCTCATTAAACGTGGCTGATTTCAACATCCACTCGTCATTTTTGCGATGCTTTGGCAAAGGATCAAAAGAACGAATTATCCCAGTCGGCAACTACGCGAGGATCTCATTAGAAAAATACCTGCTGCAAGTGCGGCCTAGTATTGTGGATGTGGGGCAAGAACTAGCGCTTTTTGTCAATCATTCTGGCGTACGATTAACAAGGCAGGGATTTTGGAAGATGATTAAAAAGTACGCTCGCGTTGCCGGTATTCGTACGCCTTTATCTCCACACACACTGCGCCATTCATTTGCCACGCATTTGCTTGAAAATGGTGCTGATCTACGATCTGTGCAAGAAATGCTTGGCCATGCAGACATCGGCACCACACAAATTTACACGCACGTCACTAAGACTCACTTGCAAAAGGCATATCAAAACAGTCATCCGCGTGCTTGAATGAAGGAAGGTAGAACTATGTCACGTCGTATCCTATTAATTGTGCTTGATTCAGTTGGCGTTGGTCAGGCACCTGATGCAGCGAAGTATGGCGATGCTAACGCGAACACCATCGGCAACACAGCGAAAGCAGTCGGTGGCCTGCGAATTCCTCACCTTGCAGCATTGGGGTTAGGTAGAGTCACCGCGATTGCTGGTACGTCTTCACACGAAGCAATTCATGGTGCTTATGGTTATATGATCCCAAAGTCAGCTGGCAAAGACACGACAAACGGTCATTATGAATTTGTCGGTGTCACACTGACAGAACCATTGCCCACTTATCCGCAAGGGTTTCCACCTGATATTATGACTCCTTTTGAACAGGCAATAGGTCGCCAAACGTTGGGCAATAAGCCTGCTAGTGGCACACAGATCATTGCGGAACTTGGCGATGAACATGTGCGAACAGGTAGTCCCATTGTATACACATCAGGAGATAGTGTATTTCAGGTGGCAGCGCATGAAGAGGTCATACCTCTAGAAGAACTATATCGCATCTGTGAACAGGCTAGGCAATTGCTTACAGGACGACATGGTGTAGGACGTGTGATTGCTCGACCGTTTATCGGCACATCTGGTCATTATGTGAGAACGTCTAATCGCAGAGATTATTCACGAGATTTTGGGTATACTCTATTGAATAAATTAGTAGACAATCAGATTCCTGTGATCGGAATCGGTAAGATTGAAGATATTTACGGTGGGCATGGCATTACCACGGGCATTCATACCACTAGCAATGATGATGGCATCACAAAAACAATCGCAGCGTTGGATCATACACAAGGCTCTGCGCTTATTTTTACAAACTTAGTGGATTTTGATATGTTGTACGGTCATCGTAATGACCCTGTTGGCTTTGCTCATGCAATTGAAGCGTTTGACAGCAGGCTGCCAGAAATTATAGCTCTTATGAGCGATGATGACCTGTTGATGATCACAGCCGATCACGGTTGCGACCCGACGACACCATCAACTGATCACAGCCGAGAGGGCGTTCCGTTGCTAGTCTACAATAAGCGTATGACAACTGCCATTGGACTGGGTTGCCGCGATACCTATGCGGATCTAGGGGCAACGATAGCTGAGTATTTGCACATTGATTGGCCTTTTGGCAGTAGTTTTTACCCGCAGATTGAGGTGCACTTACAATGAATCCGATTGAATTTATTCAAGCCAAGAGAGACGGTCAGATCCATTCCCAAGACGCGCTTAATCGTTGGATTCACAGTTATGCTCGCAAAGAAATACCAGATTATCAAATGGCGGCATGGTTGATGGCCGTCTACTTAAAAGGGATGACGTCAGAAGAAACAGGCGCACTGACTAGTGCGATGGTGACGTCTGGCGAAGTACTTGACCTTGGTGAGTATTTTGAGCACTCTGCGGACAAGCATAGCACCGGTGGAGTGGGGGATAAGACATCGCTCATTACGATACCGCTTGCGGCAGCTTGTGGTGTGAAAGTGGCAAAAATGTCGGGCAGAGGACTAGGACACACTGGTGGCACGGTCGATAAGCTTGAGTCGATCCCAGGATTACGAACGACACTGACCACACAAGAGTTCATGTCGCAACTAGAGCAGTTGGGACTGGTGATTTCTGGTCAAACGGCTGATTTGGCTCCTGCGGACAAACTAATCTATGCGTTGCGTGATGTGACGGCTACGATTGAGGCTGTTCCCTTGATCGCGTCTTCCATTATGAGTAAAAAAATAGCAGCTGGGGCAAAAAATATTGTGCTTGACGTGAAATACGGTCAAGGAGCCTTCATGAAAACAGTCGTTCAAGCAGTAGGACTTGCCAAGGCCATGGCTCATATTGGAGAACATCTTGATCGCAGAGTGGTGGCTTATGTGACCGATATGAATCAACCACTAGGCCTCACGATAGGTAATGCGCTAGAAGTTAGGGAAGCGATCGAGACGCTTCAAGGCAATGGAGCCCAGGATCTTTTGTCTGTCAGCAGCACATTAGCAGCAGAAATGGTCAGCCTCGCACGGGGAATTTCGATGGAGGAAGCGATCGCCGCAGTGCGTGACGTACTAAAGACCGGAAAAGCGGTACAACTCCTAAAACGCATGATTATCCATCAAGGTGGAACTTGGGATGAGGATAAAAATATGCCAATGCTTCCGGAGGCACCTGTCAAGTTACCAGTTCACGCTACACAAACTGGCTATTTAGCTGGTGTCGATGCACTGGCAATCGGGAGGTTGGCAATGGGGCTAGGTGCCGGAAGAATACGCAAGGAGGACGATATTGATCCGCGCCCTGGGATAGTGTTTCGTGTGGGAGTTGGTGATTTTATTCGCGAGGGGGAAGTGCTGGCCACCATTCACGCCCGTTCAGAACAAGAGGCACAGGCGACGTCTATTTTATTGAATGACACGTTACGTTGGAGCAATGAACGTCCGCAACTAGGCCCATTGATTTATGCAAGAGTGACCGCACAAGACACCGAATATTACTCCTCATAAATAATGTGTACATACCTTTACCCACCTCGTGCAAACTACCTGTAAGAATCAGGATGAGGGGGAGTACAATCGTGTACTTACATCATGGGAAACACCATAAAAACAGTCGCTTGTTCATTGCAGGTCTTGCAGGAGGGGCGATTTTGCTTTTTACACAGCCAATCATATGTAGTGCACAAAGTGAATCATGGCAACCCACGTTAGCCCAACACGCTAAAGCAGCCATTTTGATGGATGCAGGAACAGGGACTGTATTGTTTTCCAAAAACGAGCATACCCACTTGCCGATTGCCAGTGTGACGAAAGTGATGACCATGTTGTTAATCTTTGAGGCGATCGATAAAAGACAGGTGCATTTATATGATACGGTGCGAGTATCTGATCATGCTGCCAGCATGGGCGGGTCGCAGATTTTTTTGAAGCCCGGGGAAAGTATGACGCTCTCTGATTTGATGAAGGGCATTGCAATGGCATCGGCTAATGATGCCGCAGTCGCTGTAGCTGAACACGTAGCGGGATCAGAAGCAAATTTTATCCGAAAAATGAATGACAAGGCTCATCAATTGGGATTGCATGATTCTCATTTTGTCAATACGAATGGGCTTCCTGCACCGCAGCACTACTCGTCTGCTTATGATGTCGCGATCATTTCCAAGGAACTTTTGAATCATGAGGGCGTGACCCGTTTTTCAGGTTCATTTAGTGACCATCTGCGAAAAAATACAGCTAAGCCGTTTTGGCTGGTCAATACTAATAAGCTTGTTCATTTTTATCAAGGGATGGATGGAGTGAAGACGGGATACACCTCAGAATCGTTATATTGTTTGTCTGCTAGTGCAAAACGAGGTGATTTGCGCATGATTGCCGTGGTGCTAGGCGAGCCGAGTTCGGCTGTAAGGAACGCGGAAGTCGTGGAAATGATGAACTATGCGTTTAGTCAATACAGCGCCAAATCAGTGTTTAAAAAGGGTCAAGTGGTGACACTGGTGCCCGTGTCAAAAGGCGAATCGACAGCCGTAGCGGCGATTGCATCACGCACGGTGACACAGCTCATAAAAAAAGATGAAACCCGACCAATGGGCCAGGTTATCACTGAAATTCATCCTCTTAAAGCACCTGTTAAAAAGGGCCAAGTGGTCGGTCATGTCGTTGTCTTATTTCAAGGACGAACCACTGCTCGCGTGCCACTTTTAGCAGTTGCTGACGTTCAGCCTGTGTCGTGGTGGGAAATGTTAGGTAGATCTTTGCACAAAATGTTCTTGTTGGGTGTTAAGGAGTAATGAATGTGGTCATCTTTTGATGCCTGATGCGTGCCACCAGGGTACATATGCGTTCATGGCTTTCAAATGAGTGAATTTGATCACCAATTGTCGTATATAGTGTCTTTAATCTACGCAGTACTTGCTCGCTGGTCATGTATTTTTGCATTTTGAGTAAAAGGGAGAGCGCAGACTCTAAGCTTTCAATTGCCTTTTCCGTCTGTTCGCGTTCTGCTTCTAGTATCCCGCGAATTCGTAGTGATTCGGCATATTCTAAGCTATCAGGTTCAGCTAAAGAAAAACTTCGCTCTAGACTGCGTTCTGCATTGTCGTACTGAGTTAACATGATTTCACAGGAGGCTCTTTCAGCCCAGGCATTTGACAATTCAAGGTTGCGATTTTGGTGATAATATTCAGAGATAACGCTAGGGAGTACGGATAAGGCATTATTGATATCACCTGACTCCTTAAGTACAATCGCATAATTCATTTTGGCATCAGTCAATTGGGCTTCCATCCCAAGGGAGCGATAGATACTGACGGAATCAAGTGCAAACTGTTGGGCTTTGTCCTTGTTGTCTTGACTGACGTAAAGCACACTTAAAATATGGCACAACTCAGCCATTTCACTGATATAGGAAGTTCCTTGTAATTCGTGATAGGCTAATTCCGCTTGTTCTTGTGCCTGCTCTGTATTACCTAGACGATACGCGCAAATGCTGATGTTTTTGCGCGTATTACATATTTGTTGGATAGGTGGAGAGGAGAGTTCAGTTAAAAAATTGAGCGCTTTTTTAAAACAGTGAAGCGCAAGTGGAATTCTTCCTAAACGAAAATACAACTCACCTTGATGATTCATGCATTGCGCACCTAGCCAATGATCTTCATGGGTAAAAGTATATTGTTCCACATCGGCATAATAGCTGATTGCAGTCTCAATATCACCAATTATTTCTTTTGCATAGGCAATATCAAGTTTCAGCTCCACGATGGAAATGTAAGAAACACTAGCTTCTAGTAATTGTAGCAGAAGCGGAAGTGCTGCTTCTCCATTCATTTGTGTAAGTAGTTCCTTTGCTTCTTTCAATGCTTGCATCTGTAAGTTGCGCGTCTCTACTTCATCAAGCAGTTCATGGGGGGTTACTCCTAATTGTTCTGCTAATAACGTGATCACGCGCAATGATGGTGCCACACGATCCGATTCAATTTGACTAATCAGTCCTGCTGTGATTTCGCCACGTGTCAGTTCACCTTGAGTTAACCCCTTAGATAACCGTAAAGATTTAATTTTAGCTCCTAATGTTAATGGTTTTTTTATCATTCATTTTCAATCTCCTTTCAAAATCCAATATAACATATTCATTAAAAACTTTTAAAAAAAATTTCTCGTGTCAAATTTCCATGAAATAGCACTACTTTTGTCGAGAGGCAGGAAAACCATATACGACAGCGAAATCAATGCATGAAAGACATACAGGGCAGGTGGATATGGTGAATCTTGAATTGGAAACAAAACGCGATCAACGTTTTTTAGTGGCTGTGTTAACCGGGGAACTGGATCATCACAGTGCTGAAACGGTGCGAGGTGCACTGGATTTGGAACTTGAAGTGCATCATGATACTTGGCTGATACTTGATCTGGGTGGACTCACATTTATGGATAGTTCTGGTCTTGGTGTGATTTTGGGCCGTTATCGTAAAATCAGGTCTTTAGGAGGAGAAATGGCGATTGTGAATATTCCTCATCCGCTTGAAAAAGTGGTTCAGATAGCTGGTTTACAAAAAATTATGCATATTTACCATTCAAGTAATGAGGCATTGCATGACATGAAAGGAGGTTTGCAATAATGTTTGAAAACGAAATGAACCTTAATTTTGTAAGTCTTTCAGAAAATGAATCGTTTGCTCGAGTGGCAGTAGCAGCCTTTGCCGCACAGTTAAATCCTACTTTAGAGGAAATTAACGAAATTAAAACGGTAGTATCTGAAGCGGTAACAAATTCAATCATTCATGGTTACTCGGAAACAATTGGCTATATATACTTGAATTGTAATATTACAGGTGATAGAATGGAACTTGTCATCACTGATCATGGATGTGGGATTCAAGATCTAGAACAAGCCAAACAGCCTTTGTATACTTCTAGACCAGATCTTGAGCGGTCGGGGATGGGTTTTACCATTATGGAAAGTTTTGTAGACCAATTTTACGTAGAATCGGAAGCGGGTAATGGTACGACCATTCGGCTTATTAAACACTTTAAAACTTCAAAACGCGCAATTTATTCTGAGGTGTAACTTATGGAGCACGGCGCACTGCGAGAAGACTTGAAATTGCCTGATGATAGGATTCGTGAATTGATCCTTTTGAGCCAACATGGAGAACTGATGGCCAGAGATGAGTTGGTGATACATAATCAGCGCTTAGTATGGGCTGTCGTTCAACGATTTTTAGGACGTGGATACGATGCGGAGGACTTATTTCAGATTGGCTGTATCGGATTGATGAAGGCGATCGATAAGTTTGATTTAAGCTATGATGTCAAGTTTTCCACTTACGCAGTTCCCATGATTATTGGTGAAATTCAACGATTTTTGCGAGAT
Organism: Caryophanales bacterium; assembly: GCA_027341705.1. The sequence continues at coordinate 8,655 of DAIELO010000005.1, read as the reverse complement.
GATCATGCAATCAAAGTGAGTCGTTCATTGAAAGAAACTGCCAGACATATTCGCAATATGAGGGATGAATTGGCTAAATCGCTCGGCAGGCAACCTCAACTTAATGAAATTGCAGAAGCATTACACATCGAGCCGGCTGAGGTGATTTTAGCACAAGAAGCAATGAGACTCCCCGCATCGATTCATGAAACGGTATTTGAAAATGATGGAGATCCGATCTTTTTAGTCGATCAAATTGCAGATGCACAAGAAAACACTTGGTTTGATCGCTTGACACTACACGATGCCCTGACACAATTACCTGAAAGGGAGCGTTTAATTATCTATATGCGATTTTTTAAGGACAAAACGCAGTCAGAAGTGGCTGAAATGCTCCACATTTCGCAAGTTCAAGTGTCTCGTTTAGAAAAAAGGATTTTATTAAAAATACGCCAATTAATGGAGTAAACTCATTTATTTATACTCTCCTTCTACTTTGGGTAACTTACATCGAAGAGGGGGGTGGAATGTGTTGAGCGTAAACCTGGGTGACGAGCAAAAAAAGTATCAAGCGTTTATTAAACCTCGACAACCATCTAAAAAATGGTTAACTAATTCTATTCGTGCCTTTATTTTAGGAGGTATTGTCTGCCTAATTGGTCAAGGGATTGAAGAAACTTTTGTTCATTATTATCATTTTAGTGAACAGGTGGCGGGGAATCCCACGGTAGCCGTGCTCATTTTCTTATCGGCACTTTTTACAGGAATCGGTGTATATGATGTATTTGCACGGTATGCTGGTGCAGGTTCGGCAGTCCCCGTTACTGGATTTGCCAATGCGATTGCCTCGGCGGCGTTGGAACATAAAACTGAAGGATACATTATTGGCATTGGAACCAATATGTTTAAGGTGGCTGGCCCTGTAATTGTCTACGGGGTTGTAGCTGCCTTTTTTGTGGGGTTAGTTCGTTATTTGATCACACAGTATTAAACAATTCCTTCTCTTTACGTATGGAGGTGTCTCGATGAAGATCGGGAAACAGACTTGGCAATTTGTTTCTCAACCACGTGTCATCGCCACGGGGACCGTAGTTGGGGAAAAAGAGGGACAGGGACCGTTAGGACCAACTTTTGATCTTGTACTTGCTGATCCTTATGTGGGGCAAAAAACATGGGAAAAGGCAGAACGAAAAATGATGGAAATGGCTCAAATGAAAGCAGTAGAAAAGTCTGGGTTGAGCATGGAGAATATCGATCTAGTGATTGCCGGTGATTTGTTGTGCCAGAACATAAGCGCAAATTTTGCGGCAAGAACGGCTGCACGTCCGTATCTTGGCTTGTTTAGTGCTTGTGCGACAAGCATGGAGGCGATGGCGCTAGCTGCGGCCATGGTGGATGCGGGTCAAGCTGATTATGTGATGGCAGCTGTTAGTAGTCATCATAGCACTGCAGAACGGATGTTTCGATTTCCGACAGAATACGGCGCGCAAAAACCACCTACTGCACATTCCACCGTGACCGGAGCCGGAGCCGCAATTGTAGGTCATGCACAAAGTGGTATTAGAATTACACATGCCACAATTGGAACGGTGACGGATTTGGGCGTACAAAGTCCATGGGAGATGGGGGCCGCGATGGCACCCGCTGCAGTACGAACGATTGATCAACATTTTCGTGATACAGGGCGACAACCTACAGATTATGACCTGATTGCAACGGGTGATCTTGCGAATGTTGGCCTTCCCATTGCCACTGAATTGCTTTTGCAAAAAAGCTGGCAGATGGGAGGGAGGTTTACTGATTGTGGCATGTTAATCTACGATGCAAAGCAGCAAGTGGAGGTTTTTAGTGGTGGTAGCGGTGCCGCTTGCTGCGCCGTTGTCACCTTCTCACACCTACTTAATGGACTTTCCTCTGGCCAATGGAAGAGAATTTTAGTAGTTGCAACGGGGGCACTGCTATCTTCTGTTTCCGCTCAACAAAATGAGACCGTGCCATGCATTGCTCATGCTGTCGTATTTGAAGCGGATCAAGTTTAGTAAAGGGAGGGGTAGCGGTGAGCGGTGTCGGAATATTTATCTCCGCATTTGTTGTGGGAGGATTAATTTGTGTAGTTGGTCAGTTACTATTTGATTTAACCAAATTAACACCTGCTCATGTGATGACGATATTGGTAGTGGCAGGTGCGATTCTTGAGGGATTCGGACTATATGATCCACTCATAAAATTCGCTGGTGCAGGTGCCACCGTTCCCATTACTTCATTTGGCAACGCACTCGTTCATGGTGCCTTGGCAGAGACCAAGCAATATGGGATACTTGGGTTGATCACAGGAATATTTGAAGTAACAAGCGCAGGTATTTCGTCCGCTATCATCTTTGGCTTTCTAGTAGCTGTGGTATTTCGAGCAAAAGGGTAACGCATGCCTTGTGACGTTGATGGAAGCATGGTATCATCTCTACTAACTAATTTATTGCGGTAATAGATAAAAGGATTACGGAGTGGAGAGATTAAATTGCAATCAAATGGGAATGAGGCAGTGCTTTCAACACAGGAATTAGCGATTGGAGGGGTGCCCACCAGCTTTCTAGCAGAAAAGTATGGCACACCCCTGATTGTGTACGATGAGGGGTGTATTCGTAAGCAAATTAACGCATATAAAAATGCATTTCGTGAGGTAAAGGCTGATTTTCGTTTAGCATATGCTTGTAAAGCGTTTTGTTCGACGTATATGTGCCAATTAGCACAAGACGAAGGGTTATGGCTCGATGTGGTATCTGGTGGGGAATTATTCACGGCACTAAAGTCAGGTGCGAACCCTCAACAGATCATCATGCATGGCAATAACAAAACGCGAACTGAACTGCAATTGGCTATTGCATCGCAAATCGGATTAATTGTTGTTGATAATTTTTATGAAATTGAGTTACTTGGGCAATTACTTGAAGAGGTAGGAGCCAATATGGATGTCCTGATCCGAGTGTCACCAGGCGTGGACGTACATACGCATGATTTTATCGCGACGGGACAGCAGGACTCAAAGTTTGGTTTTGATTTATCTAGCGGTCAAGTTGAAGCAGCGGTGATGGCAATTCAAAAACAACCCCGACTGCGAATCATGGGCATACACGCGCATATTGGCTCACAAATATTTGATGCCGAAGGCTTTCGGATAGCAGCAAAGCGGATGGCTGATCTTTCACGAAAATTGCAACAGGAATTTGGTGTGTTAACTCATATTCTGAATTTAGGTGGGGGACTTGGCATACGTTATACGGAAGATGATACCCCAATGCCGTTAGAATTACTTGTTGAAGAAGTAGTCTTGGCCGCACGCACTGCTTATGAAAATGATGGCATGAGCTTGCCCGTGATTATGCTGGAGCCTGGACGCAGTCTGGTGGCAGAAGCGGGAACGACATTATATCGCATCGGTAGCAGAAAAGAGATTCCTGGGTTGCGCACGTATGTGGCTGTGGATGGCGGTATGACCGATAATCCGAGGCTGGCTTTGTATGGGGCAAAATACGAGGCGGTAATCGCCAATCGCCTGAGTGAGACCAAGGATGAATTAGTTTCTATCGCCGGAAAGGCTTGCGAAAGTGGAGACATGTTGATATGGGACATTTATATGCCAAAAGCAAAGCCTGATGATTTGTTGGCTGTGTTTTGTACGGGTGCCTACAATTATTCAATGGCCAGCAATTACAACCGTATCCCTCGCCCAGCAGTTGTTTTTGTTCGCGATGGTGAATCGAAACTAGTGTTGCGCAGAGAATCATACGATGACTTGTTGAGTCTGGAAGTGATGGATGAATCTTTATAATACCGGTATCAGTCTATACCATTGACGACAACGAGCATAGCATAGGATCGAGGAGGGATAATGATGCTGACCATCCTATCCTGGATACCTAGGATTGCTCGTTTTGTTCAAATGTTCCAAGGCGTTGCAGGAGCAGCCGTTCCATTTATGCCTTGGATAGGCAAATTATTCAATCGTTTTCGCGGAGGAAGTCATACACCTCACTTGTCCACTGCGCGCGCATAAACAGTAACTCGACCTGCTTTTTTTAGCTTTTTCCTTTTTTTCGCTAAAAAAGAGATGCTCAGACTGATAAGTGAGAAACTCAATGTAGGAAAGAGCGGTGGGCGAACCGGCGTTGCAACTGGCACAGGGATGGTCTCGTCAATTTGGATTGGCAGGGTGATCTGCATGTGTTCATAGACGATGGCGGCTGTCCCAATCACCGCTCCCTTCTTGATACCATCCGCAATCGGTGCAATCACAAGTGAATGTACGATCGGCACTGATGAATCAATCGGGACGTGAACAGGATTGGCACGCATTGATTCGATCCCTTGGACTAGGGGAATATGACTAAATACTGCAGGAATTTTCACTGGCGATGAGACCTGACTAGCACCGGCAAGAGGAACTTGTGCCATGAGTGGCGCTTCTAATGATAATGAGGCAGGGTGATTATCCAAAGAGATGGTGGCTACTTTTGTTCCTGTTGGTACGATGACTGCATTCTTAAATGTGGAAAACCCGTAATTTAACAAGGTTGTCGCATCTGTTTGCATTTCCCCTAAAAGTGGAACCTTCATCAGAACAGCAAGCAGTGTGTGGCCATTGCGTGTGGCAGATACCACCATCGTTTGCTCTGCATGATTCGTCCAACCAGTTTTCACTCCATTGGCACCTGGATAAGTCCATAGCATCTCGTTGAGGTTGGACAAGTCAGAAGTCCATTCTTGACCTTTCCACAAATAATATTTGGTCGAAACAATTTTTCTGAACTCAGGAAACTGCATGGCGCGTCTTGCAATTAACGCCATATCGTACGCACACGTATAATGATCGGCATTTTGTAGGCCATTGGGATTGACAAAATGGGTGTTGACTGCACCTAAATGAGCGGCTTCTTGATTCATTAAAGTAGCGAAGCCTGCAACCGATTTCCCATAGTGTTCTGCAATGGCAACTGCAGCGTCATTCCCAGAATCAATCAATAACCCATACAGCATCTGTTGCAAGTTATGTACTTCGCCTGGCACGAGATACACTTTGTTTGGCACTTGGTTGGCCGCGTTGACAGAAGTCCGAATCTGATCATTTAAATGACCGTACTTCAGCGCGAGTAACGCAGTCATGATCTTTGTGATACTTGCAGGATACAGACGCTCATAGGGATTTTTTTGATACATAATTTGCCCAGTCGTCATGTCCATCAGGACTGCGCTCTGTGAGAGTAGTGTGGGCGTTGTGGGCGCGCTGGTCTTTGCGTGCACCATGGTGGATGCTCCCAACATCAAGGTGGTTGGTGTCACACATAAGATAACGATAGTCTTGATCCATTTATACAAGCGTAAAATTCCTTTCGTATGCAATTCACTTTGCAATAGGGTTGGACAATTTGTATACTAAGATTATAACAAATTTATCGTACTCCTTCGGGGCAGGGTGAGGCAATGGCCAATTCCCGATCGGTGGTGACGCGAAGTTCGCGAAGTCCACGAGCCTAATGGCAGGAACTGGTGAGATTCCAGTACCGACGGTATAGTCCGGATAAAAGAAGGATCATAGTGAGGCTGACTGTAACGTCACCTTGCGTCTTTCTTTGCGCCCCAGGTCGATGAGGCGCTTTTAATTTTGGATAAAGGGTGAATAGCATGACGCCTGATCAAAAATATATGCAAATGGCGATAGACCTCGCTAATATGGCAATTGGGCAGACCAGTCCGAACCCTGTCGTGGGAGCGGTATTGGTCAAAACAGGTCGCGTGATTGGCATTGGCGCTCATCTGAAGGCGGGTGATCCTCATGCCGAGGTTCACGCGCTGCACATGGCAGGTTCTGAGGCAGATGGCAGCACGATGTATGTCACACTCGAACCATGTTCGCATTTCGGTAAAACGCCACCTTGTGTGGATGCGATTATTAGTGCGGGAGTGCAGCGCGTTGTCGTCGCGATGGTGGATCCATTTCCACAAGTGGCAGGGACAGGCATTGCAAAAATGCGTGAAGCAGGTATTGAGGTAGAGGTAGGGGTACAAAATGAACAAGCGGAGCAACTCAATCAAGTGTTTTTACACTACGTCCGCACGGGATTGCCCTTTGTCACGTTGAAACTTGCCGCCACAATGGACGGCTATACCGCCACTTCGACAGGGGATAGTTTGTATATTACCTCTTTGGAGTCACGAGAAGAAGTTCATCGCTTGCGCAGTGTCGTCGATGCGATTGTGGTAGGGGTGGATACGGTGCGCACAGATAATCCACAATTAACGGTGAGAATGAGTGAATCGACCAAATCTCCTGTTCGCATCGTATTCGATTCATTTTTGCGAATTCCACTTGATTCTCGTCTGGTGCTGGACAAGGCGAATAAAACAATTGTGATCACGACTGATTTAGCTCCCTTAGATAAAGAGATTTTGCTGCAAAGTGAAGGTGTGGAAGTGATCAGATTGCCATCTGACAATGATCAGGTTCCATTAAAAAAGGCGTTACAACACTTGGCCGCCAAAGGCTATCTCCATCTCCTATTAGAGGGCGGACAACGTTTGGCATCGTCATTTATGCAGGCTAGGCTGGTAAACCAAGTGTGGATTTTTCACTCCCCTAAGTTGCTTGGTGGAGGCAAAGGGTTACTCGCTTGGCGTAACCCTCAAACGATGAGTGAAGCAATTGAACTTAAGCATGTTGTTCACCGTACTTTCAATGAAGATATATTAACGATTGGCAAGCTGGTGTATCCTGAAAATTCGGTAAGGGGTGACCATTGACTTGTTTACAGGACTAGTTGAGGAAGTGGGCACGATCGTTCAAGCCCACCAAGTAGGGCAAGGGCGCAGATTCGTTGTATCTGCTGCACGTGTGGCACAAGGGGTAGAGCTTGGTGATAGTGTGTCAGTCAATGGTGTGTGTCTGACAGTAGTGCAATACACTGGAACTAATTTCGCTGTTGATGTGGTGCCAGAAACGATTAGACATTCTTCGTTATCTGATCTACACCAAGGTGCCTTTGTTAACTTAGAGCGAGCGATGCGCGCAGATGCACGATTTGGTGGTCACATTGTGGCAGGACATATTGACGGCGTCGGGTACATTGAACACATTGTCAAAGAAGACAATGCGATCGTACTGACAGTCAAAGCAGATGCCACATTGCTTCGCTATATCATTGCGAAGGGTTCGATTGCAATCGATGGCATTAGTCTGACGGTGATGAACGTGGGACGGTCTTCCTTTCGCGTGTCGATCATTCCCCATACGGCGGCACAGACGACGTTGCACAAGTCACATGTAGGTACTAAGGTGAATCTTGAAGTCGATCAAATGGGCAAATATGCCGAAAAATTACTAGGGAATCCAAGTGGATTACAAAGTGCTTCAGGAATCACGCAAGAAAAACTGCGCAATTGGGGTTATTAAAGTGAGAAGAGGGTGAGCACATGCAATTTGCATCGATTGAAGACGCTGTTTCTGCACTGAAAAATGGTCAAATTATCATCGTGGTGGATGACGAAGATCGGGAGAACGAAGGTGATTTTCTAGCATTGGCGGAATATGCGACCGCACAAACGATTAATTTTATGATCACACATGGCAGGGGATTGGTGTGTGTGCCCATCACAGAAGACAAGGCACACAAATTGGAGTTGCATCCCATGGTGCAACGCAATACAGACAATCACCAGACTGCTTTTACCATCTCAGTGGATCATGATAGCACCAGCACGGGTATTTCTGCGCTTGAACGCGCAGCTACCATTCAAGCGCTGATTGATCACAATAGCCAGGCAGCAGACTTTCGCAGGCCAGGTCATGTATTTCCGCTAATTGCAAAAGACGGCGGGGTACTGCGCAGAACTGGTCATACGGAGGCTGCAGTAGATTTTGCGCGCTTGGCAGGCGCTGATCCTTCTGGGGTAATATGTGAAGTGCTAAAAGAAGATGGTACGATGGCACGGGTACCTGATTTATTCAAAATAGCAGAACAATTTGGGTTGTATATGGTGAAAATTGAAGATTTAATTGCCTATCGCAAAGTCAAAGAACGGTTGGTTGAACGCGCCGCAGAAGCGGTTTTGCCTACAGAGTACGGGGAATTTAAGATTGTGGTGTTTACGAATTCATTAGATGGCAAAGAACACGTGGCGCTGGTCATGGGTGACATTACACCTGACGAAGCGATACTTGTGCGTGTGCATTCTGAGTGTTTAACTGGTGATGTATTTGGCTCATTACGCTGTGATTGTGGGCCCCAACTGGATGCTGCTTTGCGTCAAATTGCACAAGTTGGTAAAGGTGTACTGGTGTACATGCGCCAGGAAGGCAGAGGTATCGGGCTGATCAATAAAATTCGTGCCTATCAGTTGCAAGAGCAAGGGCTCGATACAGTAGAGGCCAATGCAGAATTAGGGTTTGATGCGGATTTGCGTGATTACGGGATTGGCGCGCAAATTTTACATGAACTAGGTGTCGAAAAAATGCGCTTACTTACCAACAACCCAAGAAAATTGAAAGGATTACATGGTCATCAATTAGAAATCGTCGATAGGGTACCGCTTGTGATTGATGCTAATGAGTATAATGAAAGATACTTATTAACGAAGAAATTAAAATTAGGGCATTTGTTCAACTAGTTTCAAAAACACATTGATTAA
>DAIELO010000059.1 GCA_027341705.1 Caryophanales bacterium | reverse complement strand
TCCAGCGAGGCAAGCAAAAGATAAGAAGTTGACGTCGTCGTGAGCATCGACAAAATGGAATGTACATGACGCGCGCGCACCAGACCCTCACGGACATTGAGTACTGAACTTTGAGTGAGCGATCCACCCAGTTTATGCACACTGGTAGCTGCCAAATCACAACCTGCAGCCATCGCTGAAAGTGGGAGCTCAGGATGAAAATGGGTGAGTACCCCATGCGCTTCATCAACCATCACCACAATTCCTCGTGCATGCGCTAGTGTAACCACGCTCTCCATGTCCATAGAAATACCAAAATAGGTGGGATTAATTAATAGAATTGCCTTTACGTTTGGGTACTTTTGAAGACTTTTTTCCACCGTTTCTACGCTGACCCCTTGGGCAATACCTAATTCAAAATCAAGCTCAGGTTGTAAAAAATGAGGGATTGCGCCTGATAGTATCAGCGCTGATAACACTGATTTGTGGATATTGCGAGGAACCAAGATCTCATCTCCAGGTCCCACTACGGACATGATCATCGCCATGATCGCACCGCTTGTCCCCTGTACGGAAAAGAACGTATAATCCGCCCCAAACGCTTGTGCGGCCAACCGCTGTGCTTCATCGATAATCCCCACTGGATGATGCAAATCATCCAGTGGCCCAATATTAATCAAGTCGATACTTAATGCACTTTCTCCCATAAAATCACGAAATTCCACATCCATTGCGCGACCGACTTTGTGGCCGGGAATATGAAATTGTAATGGCTTCCTTTGCGCATGCTGCTTTAGCGCAGAAAACAATGGGGTTCTCGATTGATCCCACACTTCTCGGTCACCCCTTTTGTTCAAACTTCATCTCAATTTGCTCATTATAACAAAAAACGCATTTGATTTTATTCCACTTAGTATGATTTTTTCATCTTCGGGGAAATTGAACAGTAATGAGTGAAGATTTTGGGGGTGAAAGAACGTGAGCTTCCAAAAAGTTATCATGCTGACTGCTATACTCAGCATGGTTTTGGAACCGATCCACTTGGTGAGTGCCCAAGTGTATACGTTGAATAACTCGGGATTTCCAAGCAGTATTCGTGTGGCAATTAGGGACAATAACACATGGGGAGAGCCTGATCCAAGGGGAGCCATTATTTATGTAAAAACAATTAATTTTGATCTGTACTGTCGCAATGTGCTACCTAATGAATGGTACCCGACATGGCGTCCCACCGCACTGGAAGCAGGGGCCATTGCAGTAAAAATGTTTGCGTGGTATCACCATCTGCACCCTGTAACCATTGGCGGGTTTACTTTCGATGTGGACAATACGGTCAATTTTCAACTTTATCGGGATCAATCAAATCAAGATTCGACAGATCACGCCTATTATCAAACGAGACAACTAGCTTATGTCAATCCCAATCTGGAAATTACAGAACTGCCGTACAGAGCGGGATACCAAAATAGTCCCAATTGGCAATACAGGAATGCGCAAAAGATGGCACAATGGGGATCTGAATATCTTGCTGAATTAGGAAGATCACCCTACGACATCCTTAATTTTTACTACTCAGGTAAACTTATGACAAACATTCCAAAAGTGGGGGGGCTTTAATCATGTTTGTACTCAAACGCCTCCATCATATTGTATTTTCAATTGCGCTGACGATTATGCTCTCTGCTGCATTAGTGCCGTCCTGCCTAGCACAATCCACGGTGCATGCAAAACAACAAGATTCGCAATACGACCCCGTGGTGCGTGGATCAAAAACCGGGTATTTACGAGTAAAAGTAATTGACGGTCGCACCATGGAGCCCCTTACTGGCGCTGAAGTAGTTATTATTGAGAACAACAAACGCTATCACACGGGCAAAGACGGTTTGACACCATGGATTGCGGCACCCGTCATCCGCAGCGCACGCTATCGTTTATTTGCCAATGAATTACATGGGCAACTTACACTTATTTCTTATAAAAATGGGTACCGTGACTCCATTCACTCAGGTGTAAAAATGAATGAAGGTGCCACGACAAAAACTACCATTTGGCAATATAAAATCATGTCAACCGATTCCACCCGGGTCGAACCGGTATTTTACATGGAGCCATATCATCGCCTCTGGCTGATTCAACTTGCGGATCGGTTTCGGCAAAAGTCCCAACTCGGCGAAGGATATGAACACCCCTGAACAAACAAGGCATTTCGGACTGATGCGTGTGGGGCAAGCTACCCACCCGCTTTTTTTTTTGATATGATGATGAAATTCAAAGGATTCTAAGAGACGGGGGGATTAGGCTGGTGACAAACAAGCTTTTGCACGTAGTAACATTAGGGTGTATACTCACATCAGTCCTCCCACTCACGGCTTGCGGAGCCCCTACACACGCAGCAGCAACCGAACCAACCAGTGCTTCAGCAACCACTGCACGATATTACGATACTAATGCAACATTCAAATCTAAAAAGCTTACCACGTGGCTTATTCCTCTTCAAAAAAATGCATATTCCTCGCGTTCGTGGACACAATTAGTCCCTGCACAAATAACGAAAAATGGACGCATCACGATTGCAAAAACACAATATCAGTTACCAGTGAGTCCCGATCAGAGCGTACAATATCTCATTGAAGGGCATACCATTTATTGGTCATTAATTGGGGCACTATCCAATCGATTATTTTTCAGCACTTGGAAATCGTCATCAACAAGCCAAGGATCTGCAGTAGAGTCAACCGGCTTACTGTACACTTCATCATCTGAAGGTAACCAACCCGCACCAAGCATACAACTATTTCAAGGGGCAAATTCGGTATTTTTCACTCTACGTACCAATGGAAAAATGAACAAGGATCTCTATCAAGTGAGCAACAATCACGACATTAAGCAGTTATTAGCTACAAACTGGTCAAACAGTCGTCCTCTCTATACACTATCAAATGATACAACGAATTTATTTGTTTCATTTTCCAATCACTTCCCAAATGACCCTATCCTAATTGACACGCACAAAGGAAGTGTGATTCAAAATCTACAATTGCCCTATTGGCCACTTGAAGCGGTGGTGCTTAATCAACAATTTTATCTCGTTTCTGGATCTTCAACGTATTTTATAAATACAGAAAAAAAACTCCAAATCGCTTCGTGGATTCCTCCAGAAATGGATCAAGTGGCACAATCTATTGCTAAATCATTTCACGCCACTTACCTAGAATTGCCATCCTTGTATTTTAAAAACCAAATTAAGAAACCCTATCAAGTGACTGTAAATTTACAAAATTCATCGTCTTATTCATTATCTTTGAATCCAAAATCAGGTACAAATAATGTACATATGGATGTCACAGAAGTGTCCCAATCCACCACAATTACCAGTTATGCTAACTGGATCAGCACATTAAACACACTCATCTCCAACGCGAATGGGAAAAGTATTGTAGTCAATACCATGACTCATTCATTGCAATCAACCTCTAGCTTCTTTGGGAGCCTGCCTGTCATTCATCAGTTTATCCTTAAATCTTTCAATGGGCCATGGTTGCGTTGGACGCAGACAAATTCAAAAAAAGGCAATCGTAACTGGTACGTTGCTTGGGGAGCGCATAACTGGCTGTACTCTATTGGGCCGCTTGCAGGTCCCACTGATCCAGTAAGCCAGCATCTTCTGAACCAGTTCATCCTTCGTTCAAAACAAACTCCACTTCAACCAATCGCAGAAACAGGAAAAGTTAGCATCAAACTAGCTTGGAATCAAAACACTGCCTATCCACAACAAAGTCTTTATGAATACCTTCCCGCACCAGGTCTTTCTGTACAACTGACCGTACCTGGTTTTTCTGGATGGCATGACTTGGCGAATTTTTCTGTCGTTGATAATCCCAGTGTCAAGACGTAACGCTACATGCCTTCCGAAGTATTTTTCCCGTCTGGGGGCAGTTCATCTGTTTCACCGCGAAGTAGCGCAATCTCCTGTTTGTAGTACCCGCCTGGCGTTTCAAGAATCAAAGGAATTTCGCTTAATGCAGGATGATGTACAATGCGATTGATCGCCTCATAACCAATAGATCCCCTACCAATATTGGCGTGTCGATCCTTATGAGACTCAAAAGGAGTTTTGGAATCATTGATGTGTGCCACTTTAAGCAGTGATAATCCCAGCAAATCGTCAAACTTACTTAGAAATCCATCAAAATCATTGACAATATCGTACCCGGCACTGTAATTGTGACACGTGTCGATACAAACTCCAATTTGTTCCTTATGATCGACAAGAGCCACCAACTCAGCAATCTCTTCCAATTGATTCCCCACTTTTGAACCATCCCCCGCCATCGTCTCCAAACAAAGAAACAATGACTCTTCCCCCGTCAAAATGGAGTTAAGCCCTTCTGCAATACGCTTGATACCTTGGCTTGTACCCGTTCCCACATGACTACCAGGATGCATCACGATGTACTTGAATCCTAAATATTCTACTCGTTTAATTTCTTCAGTTAGCACCATCACCCCATACTCAAAAGTTTCCGTTTTCGGACTAGCTAAATTCACTAAATAAGAAAGGTGAACCACAGGGTCAGCGAGTTGATTTTGTGTCATGATTGCTAATGCTTCATCGCGGTGAAAATTTTCTATTGGTCTTGCTGCACCTCCGCGATTACTCCGTGTATAAATCATGTACGTATCAGCGTTGTATGATATTGACTCCTCGACAGCACGCAGCAACCCTGTTTGTGCAATCGACACATTAGCTCCTAAATGCAAAAAAACACCCCTCTCACGTTCTAATTTAGTCTACCACATTTTATTTTTTTAATAAAAAAAGCGTGCACAAAATGCGCACGCCATACACTCAGTATTATTAAAGCTACGTGATACTTATAGATCCAGATACATTTGAAACTCGTAAGGATGGGGACGCAATGCCAGTGGCTTCACTTCTGTCGTTAGTTTGAAGTCAATCCAAGTCTGTATAAAGTCGTTGTCAAAAACGCCACCCTCAAGTAGAAATTCATGATCATCAGCCAATGCTTGCAGTACCTCTTCCAAGGAACCAGGAACCGCCTTGATGTTCTTTTTCGCATCACTGGAAAGATCGTATATATTTTTATCTAGCGGACCATAACCAAGTGCCGTCGGATCCATTTCCTTCTTGATTCCATCCAGTCCTGCCAACAGCATTGCCGCAAAAGCGAGGTAGGGATTAGCAGTAGCGTCTGGTGTGCGGAATTCAATTCTTGCCGTTTTTGGCGAAACAGCCGCCACCGGCACGCGTACAGCCGCACTACGATTGCCCTTAGAAAAGACCAAGTTGACTGGCGCTTCAAACCCTGGTACCAAGCGTTTAAATGAGTTGGTGCTAGGCGTGGCGAAAGCTAAGATGGCAGGCGCATGATGTAAGATACCACCAATATAATGCAACGCCATTTTACTCAAATTGCCATAAGCTCCTTCTTCAAAAAACAGCGGGGTGTCTTCCATGAATAAACTCTGGTGAACATGCATGCCAGAACCATTATCGCCAAACAAAGGTTTGGGCATAAACGTCGCCACTTTACCATAGCGTTTAGAAACGTTCCGAATGATGTATTTGAACAACATCGACTTATCGGCCACATTAGTCAAAGAATCAAATCGGAAGTTAATTTCAGCCTGTCCTGCAGATGCCACCTCATGATGATGGCGTTCCACACGAATACCCGCATTCATCAATTCTTGCACCATTTCCGTACGTAAGTCGTGCTGACTATCGGTAGGCTGTACGGGAAAATAGCCACCTTTATTTTTGATTTTGTAAGCCAAATTAGGTCCTTCAACTTTACCGGTGTTCCAGTTTGCCTCATTAGAATCAATCGCATAAAAAGCACCCGACTGTTCTGTAGCAAATCGCACATCATCAAACACAAAGAATTCAAGTTCTGGCCCGAAATACGCATTAGTAGCAATGCCTGTTTGCTTCAAATAGCTCTCTGCCTTTTGCGCAATAAACCGCGGATCGCGATTGTATCGCACACCATTTGGATCATAAACGTCACATAATAGGTCAAGCGTAGGAACAGCTGTAAACGCATCAATATAAGCAGTATCTAAGTCAGGGCGCATCACCATGTCACTTTCTTCAATACTGCGAAACCCCTGAATACTCGATCCATCAAACGCGATGCCATGCGTCAAATTTTCTTCATCTACTTCTATGGCAGGAACGGTCAAATGATGTTGTCTTCCTGGTAAATCAATAATCCTAAAATCCACCATTTGTATGTTTTTTTCGCGAATAAGTGCCAAAATATCAGACGGCGTCATATTATCTATCCCCTAACCTTAGTTATCTTTAGTAATTGTGGTTAGTATACGCGAAATGCGCCCTAAACGTCAACAACAAATGTAAGGTAATCTAACGCAAGAGTGATTTTAATCAAATCTCAATGTTCTTCTTCTCAAAGACACACTAAGCACAATCCCTATGCTAAGAAAGTTAACAATAAGTGAGGAACCTCCGTAACTGACAAAAGGGAGTGTAATTCCGGTTGCTGGGCTGATCACTAAATTCATTCCTATATTCTCGAATATTTGAAAAGCAAACATACCCACAGAACCTGCAATCAGATAAGCTCCAAAGTCGTCAAGCGATGTCATTGCTACCCGAATCATCCGGTACAACATGACTAAAAACAGCATGATCAATACGCTCGAACCAACAAAACCCAATTGTTCAGCGATCGCAGAAAAGATAAAATCAGTCCATTGAAAGGGAACCCAGCTCCCGTTAGTCTGCGAACCTTTGAGCAATCCTTCACCAAAGACACTGCCTGAACCAACAGCGATTTCCGCTTCAAGCACCTGATAACCAGATCCAGTGGGACTATACGCCGGATCAATAAATGAAATCAGCCTCATCGTTTGATAATGTGGCAAAATATGCTGATGATCCAATATTTTTATCGTCTGATTGGGGTAGATACCAACTGCAGTCACAAAGGTAATGACCAATATAGCCATTAATGATAGTAACA
>DAIELO010000058.1 GCA_027341705.1 Caryophanales bacterium | reverse complement strand
GACTAAATACCTCCTTATTCTTTCACTGCGCGAAACACGCCATATGCAAACCATTTGTTATTTTCTTGCATTAATTTAAAATTACGATCGACAATGGCTGACGCCTGGGCAGAAAATGCTTCTGGACTGACAATGCCCATGCCATCATGTACTTCATTTTCCATCGATAATTCGTGTACCGCACCAGATAGAATAGTCTGTACCGTTTGAAATCCTGCTGCAAGATACAGTTGTTTCCAACCCTTCAACGTAGGTACCCTTGTGGCCCCATACAATTCATAGACTTCTTTCAACAATGTTGGAGTTAATGTATTGGCGGCCGCCATTTCTGTATCAATGACGACGCCAGATGAACGCAGAACGCGAAAATATTCTTTAATCAAAACCTCAATTTGATTAAAAATGGTAACAGACTCCACAACAATGAGATCAAAACTTTGATCAGGAAATGGAAGTCGATTAGGATCTTTTGACACCACAAATTCAGTATCAAGCGAAAGCGCCATGGCACGCTTTTTTGCCTTTTCAATCATTAGCGGCCGAATATCCACACCGACCACTGGTATACCAAACTTCTCCTGTATGGTGCAAGCTGTTCTGCCTGTGCCACATCCTACCTCTAGCACGCGCATGGGGGGGTGTAGTGGGAGACGATCTAACCAGAAAAGCGTGTCGCGAAAACCGCCAGGGTGTGCACTGCCTGCACCAAAAGCTGCCAAAACATCATGATAATCCATGATTCCCCTCCCGTTCCTTTCTTCTATCATACGTTTACAATTCTGACATGGTGAAAGCCACAAATTGAAGTTTTTCGTTTGACAAGTTATATTCAGTGGGTAGACGCGTCAGGAGGATCATCATCATGGTTAATGCTTTTATCATTCATGTAGAACCTGAAGGGGACTTTTTCTTTACTCCTGAAGGAGTGTTGATTACCATCGATAACCTTTCATACCAAGTATATAGTCTTGATTCACGCCATAATTTTTTGCGTGCTGCTGTGACAAAGTTTCCGATCGATCTGCTGCAAGGCGAAGGGGTCACCTATCGTGGAGCGCAAATAAAACTAGAACCCATTCGTTCGATCGACGCAAAAATCGACAAGGCAAAAGCCACCGTGTTCAGCCTGTTAAGTGAACTGTATCTCGCTAATCCCGAACGATATTTTTACCTCGGCAAATTATTCAAACCGTCATACTAAAAAAGAGTAGCCTCAGATAGAGACTACTCCTTACGTATGCTTTATTGTGATCGTGATGATACTACTCCGTTGCTGTATCCTGATCGGTCTGCTCAAGTCCCGCAATGACCCGCAAAAAGTGCTCTTCCGGCTGATCCATAAGCGGTTGCAAACGTTGTGCCTCCATTTGCTGACCCGAACGAACTAACTCCTTGTGATAGAACATCAACATCTCTTTCACATCGTAAATACCGGATGAATTTAGTGCGACTAAAGACACCTTGGCACCCTTTGCCAAACGGCGACGAAGTGCATCTGCATTGAGCCCCATTTCTAAATTCAAGTGTAAATAGACGACGCCACCTGTCATGCCAGAACAAATCCATGGTCCTGGATCACCCATGACTAGCGCACGTCCGCCTGTCATGTATTCAAACGCAAACCCTTTGATATTGGCGCGCGTGGCAATCGCACCTTTTGCATCAGCAAGTGGTGCACTGACTTCTCCGCCAATAATCACATCAGCGCCAGACAGACGTATTCCTGCACGGGAATCAGCGTTACCTTGTACGATGAAAAGTCCTCGCTGTGCCCCATATGCGAGTCCTTTACCAACGCTACCGTTGATACGCTCGCCTAAATAGTTCTGCCCTTTCATGATAATCACCTTGCCACCAAGTGCGCCTTTACCGACACCGTCCTGAGCGCCTCCCTCTACGCGCAGGTGCACACCAGTCGCATTATAGGCCGCAAAGCCATTACCAACCACAGAACCACTTTGCAAACGAACAGAAGCCTTACTGAGTCCTTTTTTGCGATCGCGAATTTCAGAACGTACAACAGATCCGGAAATCATGCCCCCAATGACACGTTCCGTGGAGTGTACTTGATTAGCCCCAAACGTCATCGCTTCACTACCCGCTGCCATCGCGGAAACTGCCTGTTCTCCTAATTGAACCGACAACGACTCCACACCTACTGTACTTGGACGATTGGCTTGGGCTGTATAATTGTAGCTAGACTGCACATGTGTGGCAATTAAGTCGTTAAGATTAATTTGCTCTAGTCCCCTTGTTTGCGTTAAATAATGAGATTTACCTACCAGTGCCTGCAAGGAGTTCACACCTAGCGACGCGACGATATCCCGCACTTCGTCTGCCATCCCCAGAAAATAGCGTTCTAAATTGGCCACTGCCATGTCAATCTGTCTGGGAACAAACGCCTTGAGGCCATGCGCCAATGCCTGTTCCTGTGTTTCGATTTGCGTGGCAATTCCCACATGGCAGGTGTCTTTATGACAACCACGACAACTGGTGCAACCGATCGCAATCATCGCCATCGTACCAAAGCCCACTCGATTTGCGCCAAGCAACACCAGCTTGACCACATCCAAGCCGCTCTTCATGCCACCGTCGCCCCAAATTTCTACCTGCTCTCGAAGCCCAGATTCCACTAACGCCTCATGCGCAAGCTTGACCCCTATTTCTACCGGCAACCCCACATATTTGATCGCGTGCGAACGTGCCGCTCCTGTTCCCCCATCAAATCCGCTCAGGCTGATCACATCTGCCCCGGCCTTTGCAATCCCCACCGCAATTGTACCAATATTGGGAACAACAGGCACTTTTACAGCGACTCGCGCTCGCGGATTGACTACTTTTAACTCATCAATCATCTGTGCCAGATCTTCGATCGAATAAATATCGTGATTGTTTGAAGGTGAAATTAAGTCTGTCCCTTGACGCGCATTTCTTGCATTGGCCACTTTTGCAGACACCTTTGAACCAGGCAAGTGACCGCCCTCTCCAGGCTTCGCACCTTGCCCGATCTTAATTTCAAGCAAATCTGCTGAATTGCAAAGCTCCGCATTAACACCAAAGCGTCCCGAAGCCACCTGATGACCACGATTTTTAGCGAACTTGCCAAGCATGTCTTTAATCTCGCCGCCTTCACCATTCATCGCAATCATATCTAATTTTTGTGCGGCAAGCGCATAGGAACGAAATGCAATTTCACTTTGTGACCCAAAACTCATGGAACTAATCACAAAGGGCAACACATGATCGCCGATGGACAAGTCAACGGTAGCCAGTGACTTATAGACGTCCACATTCCTTACATCCAGCAAATGACGCAATGAAATAGGCTGCTTGCTCTCCAATTCCCGCAGCTTCTCAGCAAACAAAGCGTACTCGGCCTTACCTCCTGCCGCATCTGCTGCTACCTTCCAAATTCGCGGCCACAGTTGATACGGTCTTGCCACCGTTATTTGACCAGTACGCAGTTGCTCTGTCCGCATCATTGCGGTGGCAAAAAAATGATCAAAGTTTCCAGCTTTCACTTCTTGATCAAAAAAAGACTTGATCTCCAATAATTCTGACACTTCATTGGCCAACCCAATCGCACTGAATAAGCGATCGTAGCCACGTAGCTCATGAATTCCTAATGTAGAAATGACTTTTTCCAATCCTTTTGTTAAGGCAAGATAAGCATTTTCAATCCCTTTATACCCGTCATATTCAAAGGCCGTTTCAAAATACAGATAAGGGTTAATCGCATCTGCACCAAGTCCTACAAAAACAGCCATATCATGCAAGTTACGAATGGCTCCGGAGCGAAGTACGATGCTGCATTTTCTACGCATACTTTCCCCGAATTCATCACGAAGATCACGCAACGTTTTGTGTGCCATGCTTACTGCAAAAGCGGGGTCCATCCAAGCATACCCAGCTGCAAAAGATAGTTGATCATCTAAAATAATCAGTTGCGCCTGATTAGAAATAGCTGCCGCCACTTCTTCGCGCAGACGATCTAGCGCACTAGGCAATGATTCTCCGTCTTCAATGCGCGGATAAATCTCCGCCACATCGTCAGGTGCCACCGCAAAATAACGCAACACATCTTCAAAAAGCTGAGTCCCCATTTTCAACGCAGTAGACCGATATCGATCCGGTTCATCTGCAGGATGCCCACCTAATAAGATAGGACTTTGAATTTCTAAATGACGATATTTCACACCTGTCACGCGCAAGTTTGGTCTTCTGCCTAGCACAATACGCGTAGAAAAATGTTCAATCTCACGTTCCCGATCAATCGCTGGATTGGTCACTACGGCCACTGTTTCTTTAAGATAATCAGTTACGTTCTGCCCATTTTCTGACAACGCAGCTAATGGGCCATCAAACCCTAACGAGCGAATCGGTTCCGCACCCATCGTCGCTTGATGTTCTAAGATCCGCAGATCATCTTGATCCCAGCCATATGCCCCTAAACGTTTTTCCCTCAGTCCTATTAGCTCTCGCTCTGGTGTCAAATGCACACCGCCTAGGGCGGCTGACCCCCCAAATGACAAGCTGTGCCTAAAATTCTTAAATTCATAGCGAGCATTCATCCGCTGATAAATCAGTTCTTGTACTTCGATATAGGTATACAGTTCACTTGCCGCGTGGTCAGGTAACAGCACGATTACCTTTTCCCCAGGTGCAAGCGGGCGAGGGTCTGCCACCATGTCGTGCAGCGGCACTACTCCCTGCTCCGAACTAAACACCCAGCTTGTTGCTGTCTCCACTTGCCAAAGTGGCCGTAAGCCAAGTGCATCTACGGAAAAAGCAGCCTCCGCACCCGTTCTTGCGACAATTCCAGCTGGTCCTTGTGCAAATGGCCCCCAAAGCGAACGCAAAAACATATACATATCCTGTAAATTATCGTGCATTTGCTTAATTTCATTGATAATAGGAGGAAATGCGACTTCTAACGCTTCTGCTAGCGAATAGCCATAATCAAAAATAAGGCCTTCAATAAAACGATTTAAATCTTGAGAATCGCTCCCACCTGGCACATTCGGAATATCTAGCATCTGGCTTTCTTCTCGCAAGCGATGAATGGTATTCAATTCCCCATTGTGACCAAGCAATGTAAAAGGCTGCACCCGCTCCGAAGAAGTGGTGGTATTTGTCGAATACCGATTATGCCCAATCGTCGCGCGACTTTTCATTTTCTCATGCGTTAGATCACGAAAATAATTGCGCAGCACATGGCTGTCGCCTCGCACCTTGTACACTACCGTCGCATCAGATAATGACGCCACATGAATCATCAGGCTTGATTCCACTGCCAAATGCAAACGATAACATGATTTGCCAATCTCTTCATCTGTCATATGATCATCAGCTAACAGACCAAATTGAAAGAAATGAATTTTTTCTGCTTTGCCACCTGGACCAAGTACTTCATTATTCACAGCATCCTGCTGTAAAGCCAATACTTGAAATCCATAGGACGCGGCTAATTCCCGAAACGGCTTTTCCACTTGTGTAATCGATCTTTTCATATCAGACGTCACCACGAGGTGAGCCACTGCAAATCGACGTGATAGAGCCAGTTGTGGATCGTGCCCTTGGACACGAACAATATCAGCCCACAGCTCGCGCGGAAGATCAATTAAAATCCCACAGCCATCGCCTTCATTCTCCACAAACCCTGCACGATGCCGCATCTGATCTAACGCACCAAGAACGTGCTCTATATTCTCCTTTGTTGCTTGTTCGGATTTTTCTACCCAAGCAATAATGCCACATGCATCATGTTCATCTCTCTCTAAAAAAGGCACGCTCTCATCACTCCCTAACTTTTGATACAACAAAAGCGAAGAAGTTCAACCCTACGGGATACCTCTCCGCCAACACTTTCATCAGAGCACGAAGGATTGCACCTTCTAAGTCATTCAATTATACTTTGCGATGAATAATAATGCAATCCCTTTGTGTGAAACTGCTACTCTTTTATGCCTGTCCCATCATGGTTTTTAAGGCAGATTTGACCACGTCCACCGCAATAGCAAACCCGATACCTTGCGAACTTTGACTAACTGCAGTGTTCATCCCAATGACTTCACCGCGCATGTTAATCAACGGACCTCCTGAATTACCCCTATTAATCGCGGCATCAGTTTGCAACAGATGTGGATAGGAGCGATCGCCAATTTCCATTGGTCGCTCCTTCGCACTGATGATGCCAACGGTCACCGAATGGTCGAGACCTAAAGGATTACCGATTGTATCATTTAGCACCAATGATACGCGATGGCTAACGCATAGGGTTGATTGGCATCGACTACCCACACTTTTTTTATTAGCATACGCAGTACCTCATGAGACATCAACACCTGTTCATTCTGTACTTGTTCCACTACCGCTGCATCAGCAACCTGAGTAAGATCGCGCAGAAGTGCTGCCTGCACTGCCGCTTCGACTGCATCCATACGCAAATACGGCTGACGACACACCCGGTCATTACGCCCTGCCCCGATGCACCGATAATAACTAACATGATGGCCGCTGTTTTTTACCTTCATCGCTTCTCCACACGCACAAAAAATAAGGCCAGTTAATCCATGCGGATGGCCAATACGACCTTGGCGCTGCAAATGATTCGGTGTTTTTTGCACCTTTGAAAAGACTTCCCTGCTGACGATTTCAGGGTGAGCATTTTGCGCGCACGCCACTGCTTCAGTGTCTAAATTCCACATTACTTGGTAGCGTCTAGTAAAAGGGTCTTCAGGCGCGGGAGGGATCGGCTTGCGAATCCTTCTCCCGTACATTACATCCCCCATGTAGACAGGATTTTCAATAATTCGTTGCACTTTTAAAGCAGTCCATGTACGCCCCTCCGAGGTAACAATGCCCACCTCGTTCAAAAGTTGCGCAATCCTGTAATTCCCCAACCCTGTTTGCGCATAACAAAAAATTTGACGAATCACCTCAGCACGTTTCAGATCCACCACAAGTTGCTTAGAATCTGGATCAAGCTGGTATCCATCAGGCACACGACCTGCCCATTTCCCTGCTCTTGCCTTCTCAAAATTCCCCACGCGCACACGAATGCCAATTTTTTCAGACTCGTACTGA
>DAIELO010000057.1 GCA_027341705.1 Caryophanales bacterium | reverse complement strand
TGGCAGACCCAGAAGGTGTTAGTTTCATGATGATGAATACGCAGGCACAATATGAAGCGGTGTGTACTCGTTTGGAAGGAGGTCGTGCATAATGAAGCGCGAGGTACCTGTTGCAGAGGCGATTGGGATGGTGCTAGCTCATGATGTGACGCAAATTATACCGGGTGAATTCAAGGGGCGTTTATTCAAAAAAGGACATGTGATTCAACGAGAAGACATTGAGCCATTACTGTCCATTGGCAAAGCAAACTTATACGTGCTAGAACCTGAACTAGACGAAATTCATGAAGATGAGGCCGCGCAATTGATGGCTGAAGCGTTGCTGCACGAAAGCCTAACGATGGCTGAGGCGCATGAAGGAAAAGTAGCGTTGAAAGCCAAGTTTGCTGGTGTGTTAAGGGTGCGCGAACAGCGCGTAGCTGCGCTCAACGCAGGTGGGGAACTGCTACTTGCGACGAAGGGTTCCTATGTGCCGGTCAATTCTGGTGAGACGATTGGCGTGGCGCGCGTGATTCCGCTTTTGGCCAAGGAGCAAAAGCTTCGTGAATTTACGGATTTGGCAAAGGCGGATGCGCCGGTTTTGGAGGTACTTCCCTATCGGAATGTTCGCGTAGGCGTGGTCACAACGGGTAGTGAGGTATACGGAGGCTTAATTGAAGATAAATTTGGACCGTTATTGCAAACGAAGCTAAGTGTATATCCCGTTTCGTGGGTAGGCCAGACGATCGTCGGCGATGAAATGGCAGCGATCGCAAGCGCGATACTTGATTGGGTGGATCGCGGTGTGAATTTGGTATTAGTGACAGGCGGAATGTCTGTCGATCCAGATGATCGTACGCCGTCGGCAATTCGCAGTGTGGCACATAAAGTGGTGACATATGGGGTGCCTATGCTGCCAGGCTCGATGTTGATGCTTGCTTATCTTGCGGATGTGACTATCTTGGGGTTGCCTGGGGGCGTATTGTATGATGAGTTGACCTCATTTGACGTGATACTCCCGCGATTGTTGGCGGGTGTTCGCATGACCCCACAAGATGTGGCAGCGCTTGGATATGGCGGACTACTCAAGTGAAGTCATCCGTGCCGCTCATTTCATTTGCCGGATTGAAAAACACGGGAAAAACTACCCTGATCACACGGTTAGTGGAATTATTTGCGGCACGCGGATTGCGTGTCGGGTGTATTAAACACGATGGCCATGATTTTGAAGTCCAAAGTGTCGACACAGATACAGGGAAATATTTGCGTGCAGGCGCATCGGTCAGCATGATTGCCAGTCGCACGGGGAATGTGTTGGCGCAATGGCGTAAAGCTGCTGAACCAAGCTTAGCGGAACTGATTACCCGACTGGGCGAGGTGGATTTGATCATCGTCGAAGGCTATAAGGAACTTCCGATTCCGAAATGGGTGTTATTGGGATCTGCGGAGGGAGACAAGGAATACAGCATTCCTTATTTTGCTAAAAATGCGGATATTGTTGGACACATTGCTGGTTTCATCGTGCCAACCGCACCACTAAAGGTTGCCGATACGAACTTGCCAGTGTATCATAGAGATGATATCGCTGGTATAGGTTTCGCGATTGATTTAATGATGAGGATTGTGCGTGACGATTAATATACCAGAAACTACGGCAAGACGATTGCCGAGCTATTATCGATTCATGAAAAAGCAGTTAAGCAAAGGAACAGAGCGTGTGTCTTCACAAGAGGTAAGTGCGGCGCTACATTTAGATCCGGGGACGGTTCGCAAGGATTTTTCTAATTTAGGGGAATTTGGAAAACGTGGATATGGTTATGATGTGGCCTATTTAACGCAATTAATTGGCCATGCAATTCATCGTGATCATCCTCTACAAGTGGTCTTTATAGGATCTACTGACTTTTACCAAGTAATCTGTGGGAATCAAATGATATTTGATGAAGGATACGATATCACGGCTATTTTTACTATGTCCGCATTACAGGCACAGTCCCAATTTACGTTGTTGCCAGTGTATCCTTTAGGTGATCTTTCTACTTATGTTGCTACACACCATCCGGATGTTGCGATACTAGCAGCACTTGGTGATGTACAAAATATTGCGGAGACCGTGGTTAGTGCGGGGATCAATGCCATTTTAAGTTATTCGACGCAAGCTATTTGTGTACCTGAGCGCATCTCAGTGCAGCAAGTGGATATGATGGGAGAGTTGCACTCACTGCGTTTGCGGAAAATGTACGCACACTAGAAAAGGCCACTTTTGTTGACCTGCGGGATAGGAGGGTGAAAAATGCTAGGGAATATTGGAATTCCAGGTATTATACTGATTTTGGTAGCGTTGTTGTTAGTATTTGGACCAAGCAAATTGCCGGATATTGGGCGAGCATTTGGTAAAGGATTGCGTGAGTTTAAAGATGCGACAAAGGACATCACTGGCGATTCTCGTCCAGAGAATATTGAGCGGAAAGATGCGGAATAACTGAGATGAATTTAATTAACCTCCTCATGCGAGGAAGTAATGCATTAGAAAAAAACACTACTATTGTATCTCATCTTGAAGAGCTAAGGAAGCGCTTAATATTTGTCTTAGCTTTTTTTGTTGTCATCATGGTCGGCTCATTGACTTTTGTGGGGAAACTCTATCGTTTTCTTTCTAGTCCATTAGCTGGCATGAAACTACTTGTGCTGGGGCCAAGTGATGTGGTACAAGTCTATTTCATGATTGCGGGGGTTGTGGCATTTGCCGTGACAACCCCATTTTTGTTGTGGCAATTATGGAAATTTGTCAGTCCGGGGCTATTAGCTAAAGAGAAAAAATACGCTAAGCGCTTGATTTTACCGGTGACGATAATGTTTGTCCTCGGATTGAGTTTCGGCTATTTTGTGATTTTTCCCGAAATCGTTGTATTTTTAAAAAATTTAGCAGAACAGAACTTTACGGTGAGTTTTACGGCGAAGGAATACTTCTCTTTTATGTTTAATATTGTCGTGCCTTTCGGGATTTTGTTTGAAATGCCGATTTTGATTATTTTTCTGACGAGAATTGGCATCTTGACTCCGATGTGGCTGCGAAAAATGCGTCGTTATGCGTATTTTTCGTTTGTGATATTAGGGGTTTTGATCAGCCCGCCAGAAATGATCTCACACCTAAGCGTCGTGGTGCCAATGGTGCTTATTTATGAAATCAGCATTTGGTTTGCGGCACTTGTCTATCGTAGAAAACTCGTTGCAGAAGCATGGTGGAGAGAAGAACAGACTGTGCAACGGGCCACGCCTAGTGGGTCAACAGTGAAGGAGCAGGATCGTGATCTACCGCTTGAGAATCATACTCCTCCTGAAGTAGTTGCGCAGACTGATGAACTTTCTACTCATGCACAGGTGATCTCTGAGCGGCTCGTGGCACTAAAAAGCCATCCTCCTGTCAATCGTCAAAGACCGGGTATCCGGATTGATGAAAGAGAATAAGATGGCAGTGGTGATGCAATAATTTAGTTGCCAAGTCCCAAGCGTTCGCGCACTAAGTGAAGAGTAGTATTGGCGACTGTTCTTGCCTTTTCTGCCCCGTGGGCCAATATTTTCTCCACTTCACCGCTAGTACGGATCGCGAAAAAGTGTTGCTGGATAGGAAGCAAATGGGCGACAATGGCTTCCCCGAGATCTTTTTTAAATTCGCCATAGCCTCTTCCGTCATAGCGTTTGATGATGTCTTCAATTGAAGAGTCTGTGACTAGGCTGAAAATAGTGAGCAAGTTAGATATGGCTGGTTTTGTTTCTAAGTCAAATTGGACGAAGCGATCCGAATCGGTGACTGCACGGCTGATTTTTTTGCGAATCACATCAGGTGCGTCTAGCATCTCAATTCGGCTGCCGGGATTGGGGTTACTCTTGCTCATTTTTTTCGTTGGATCATCAAGGGACATAATGCGTGCACCTTGTTTTAACATCATGATTTCTGGCAAAATAAATGTATCGCCAAAGCGGGTGTTAAATCGGGTGGCTAGATCGCGAGTCAATTCTAGGTGCTGTTGTTGATCTTCGCCAACAGGCACGAGCTGGGACTGATACAATAAAATATCTGCAGCCATTAGTGCAGGATAAGAAAATAACCCTGCTGACACTGCTTCTTTGCCCTCGCCCTTTTCCTTGAATTGCGTCATTCTCGAAAGTTCCCCCATGTGAACTTGACACTGCAAAATCCAGCCGAGTTCACTGTGGGCACTGACATCTGACTGCACGAACAATGTAGACTTTTGTGGGTCTAGTCCGACGGCGAGGTATAAACTCGCCAGATCGCGAATGCGTTCTTTGAGTTGTTTTGGATCTTGAGGGATTGTGATGGCGTGCATGTCAACAATGCAATAGTAGGCATCCGCTTGTTCTTGTAAGGATACAAATTGACGAAGGGCACCTAAATAATTGCCAAGAGTGATTTGTCCGGTGGGCTGAATGCCCGAAAATACACGTGAAATCATGTCATTCATCCTTTATGTAAACATGCGAAATATTTTCCCATAGGACTGAATTTCTGTCAAATCAACTTTTTTTCCTGCAAAATTCATTTTTCGCTGTCAATCCAGTTGCAAAATTGGTGAGGAATCGGTAATATAATCATTGTCGTTAGCACTCAGTCGATGTGAGTGCTAACAAAATGAACAATCTACATTTATGAGGAGGTTATCGCATGATTCGTCCACTAGGTGATCGCGTAGTATTGCGCGCTGTCAAGCGTGAAGAAAAAACAACAAGCGGCATTGTACTGCCAGATACTGCGAAGGAAAAGCCACAGGAAGCGGAAGTAGTCGCAGTGGGACCTGGGCATTATGAGGAAGGCAAGCTCGTTGAAGTGTCCGTTAAGGTGGGAGACCGAGTTATTTTCTCAAAATATTCAGGGACAGAAGTAAAGTACAATGAAGAGGAATTCCTGATCGTTCGCGAAGCCGATATTCTTGGTGTAGTGGAAGCTTAATCTGTGAACATACATGATTAACTTTCCCGCGAAGTGATACCTTACATAATGGACTACGCGGGTAAGGATATTGTGAAATTTAAGGAGGGTTTGAACTGATGGCAAAGGACATTAAATTCAGCGAAGACGCACGTCGCGCAATGTTGCGCGGTGTAGATGCGTTGGCAGATGCTGTGAAAGTGACGCTAGGGCCACGGGGTCGCAACGTAGTACTTGAGAAGAAATTTGGTTCCCCGCTGATTACCAATGACGGGGTAACGATTGCTAAGGAAATTGAACTGGAAGATGCGTTTGAAAACATGGGTGCGCAACTTGTTAAAGAAGTGGCCACGAAGACGAACGATGTAGCTGGTGACGGTACGACAACAGCCACCGTGCTCGCTCAGGCAATGATCCGCGAGGGACTGAAAAACGTTACCTCTGGTGCCAATCCGATGCTTCTTCGCAAAGGCATTGAGAAGGCAGTGGAAGCAGCAGTAGAAGAAATTAAAGTGATTTCAAAACCAGTTGAAGGTCGCGGCATTGCACAAGCTGCTGCCGTTTCTGCAGGGGATCCGCTGATTGGGACATTGATTGCAGATGCCATGGATAAGGTAGGCAAAGACGGTGTCATTACCGTAGAAGAGTCTAAAGGCTTCACCACTGAACTTGAAGTCGTGGAAGGCATGCAGTTTGACCGTGGTTATATCTCTCCTTACATGGTCACTGATGCGGATAAAATGGAGGCTGTTCTTGACGAGCCATACATTTTGATCACCGATAAAAAAGTGGGTAACATTCAAGAAATTCTTCCGGTGTTGGAGCGTGTCGTGCAATCTAGCCGTCCGCTTTTGATCATCTCTGAAGACATTGAAGGCGAAGCGCTTGCGACGCTCGTAGTCAACAAATTGCGTGGCACCTTTACTGCAGTGGGCGTAAAAGCACCTGGTTTTGGCGATCGACGCAAAGCCATGTTGCAAGACATCGCTATCCTGTCTGGTGGACAAATGATCAGTGAAGAACTTGGTCTTGAATTGAAGAGCACGACGATTGATCAATTGGGTCGCGCTCGTCAAGCTCGTATTTCTAAAGAAAATACGATCATTGTCGATGGTTATGGCAATA
This sequence comes from Caryophanales bacterium, assembly GCA_027341705.1. The sequence continues at coordinate 1,103 of DAIELO010000057.1, read as the reverse complement.
AGCCAGACATTGACGCACGCATTCATCAAATCAAAGTGCAGTTGGAAGAAACCACTTCAGATTTTGATCGTGAAAAATTGCAAGAGCGTTTAGCAAAACTGTCTGGCGGCGTAGCCGTGATCAAAGTTGGCGCAGCAACAGAGACAGAACTCAAAGAGAAAAAATTGCGCATTGAAGATGCACTGAACACCACTCGTGCGGCTGTCGAAGAAGGTTTGGTCGCGGGCGGCGGTACAGCACTTGTCAATGTGATTAGCGCATTAGATAAAGTGATTCTTGAAGGCGACGAGGCGACGGGCGTCAGTATCGTGCGTCGTGCGCTAGAAGCACCTGTGCGTCAGATTGCTGACAATGCTGGTCTTGAAGGTGCCATCATCGTGGAACGTCTGAAAAAAGAAAAACCGGGATTTGGTTACAATGCAGCAAGTGAACAATGGGTCGACATGTTTGCAGAAGGTATTGTGGATGCAGCGAAAGTCACTCGTTCTGCGCTCCAAAACGCGGCTTCAGTGGCAGCAATGTTCTTGACCACCGAAGCAGTGATTGCTGAAAGGCCTGAGAAGGATAAAGGTTCACTTCCTGGCGGCGGCATGGGCGGTATGGGCGGCATGGATATGATGTAATTCGTAGCCTCGGCTACAGCGGGAGAAGCCTTGCGGCAAGCGGGCTCTCCCGCTTTTTGTTTGCGATGTTTCTATTCTTCTTCTATTCTTCGGTATTCGTAATAATTTTTTGAGGGGTAAATAGCACCGATCCGAAGTCGTTGGCCGCTTGCTCCTGTAAGCCAGGGAGGACATGCGAATAGGTGTCCATGGTGATGCTGATCTTCGAGTGACCTAGTCGTTCGGACACAATCTTAGGGTGTACGCCTTGTTGCAAGAGGAGGCTGGCGTGTGTATGCCGCAGGTCGTGAAAACGGATCAAGGGCACACCAGCGCGCGTGACGAGCGCAGTGAATTGCGCACGTAGAAAAGCCTGTGTGACCGGATTGCCATTGATGCGCGCCACAAGTAAATCATGATCGTGATAGTCCGTGGTGAGCAGCGCCTTTTGTTCCGCTTGCGTTTGCTGGTGTGCTTGTAGCGCAGGTATCACTTCTGGTG
>DAIELO010000056.1 GCA_027341705.1 Caryophanales bacterium | reverse complement strand
ATTTTTACAATGCTTTATAACGACCGTAAGACAGCGCTGGATGCATGTGCCTTACATTATACTCTCGACCGGTTACTGTCTTACTGCAAATAGGAGGTGCGCCATGTTAGGAGCAATTATCGGGGACATCGTCGGTTCCCGTTTTGAATGGAATAATAACAGGAGCAAGCAGTTTGACTTCCTGACTTATAAATGCAGTGTTACAGATGACTCCATCATGTCTTTGGCAATAGCTAAAGCTCTTTTAGAAAGCAAAGCTGATTATAGTGACCTGCCTGAAAATGCTGTGAAATATATGCAAGGTATCGGAAGGCACTATCCGAAACCAGGGTTGACTTTGCTTCTTCGTCAGTCAAGTTGTAGATGTTATGGAATTTCGATGATAACTTTGCGATCTGTTTCTTCGCGATGATTTGTAAAAGCCAATTTAACGAATTCAAAACATCATTGTTTTGATCCATGATAATTTCCTCTAGTTTTCGGGGAGAACCAGCCATAACAATGATTCCGGCGAAATCCCCACCTTCAGCATCGATTCGCGGTGCCAGCATTCCTCCCATGCTATGCCCGAGAATAAACACTTTGTTTGAATCAACCCGTATGTCCTTGCGTAAAAAATCAGTCGCAAGAATCGCGTCCTCAATGGTTTCTTCTCTTACGGATAATCCAATTTGGGTCTTCATTTGCTTGCCATAAACAAATGTTCTCTTGTCATAACGTAACACTGCAATTCCTTGTTCCGATAAGCCTTGGGCAAGATCCTTGAACGGGGTGATATTCCCGACCTTTTCGTCCATATTGCTGGGACCGGAGCCATGAACCAAGACCACTGCGGGGAGTAATCCGTTCGTTATATCAGGAATGGCTAATATGCCATTCAGCGGGTAATTCGTCTCAGCGCCTAAGACAATTTTTTCATTAATCATTGGGCTCCCCTTCACAAGTTAAGCTTCAAAATAAAACGCATGCCTTTAGCCACGGTCCTACGCGTAAAAATACGTAAATATTCCAAGCAAGATTGCTTAAACTCAATCCAGCCATTCCCACCATGGCATGGCTCTATTCTTTTTCATTATTTTCGCCATCTCCAAAGTGTTCAAGGAACCAAATTCGCGTTTTTGAGAACGTTCACATGTCACCTAATAGTCGGTTAAGCAGAGGAGAAACGTTCCGAAATTTCGCCTTTGATGACAGGAATCCCAATGTCATGTCTCATGCCCCTCATTCGTTCTTGCATATAAGGGTCCGAGAGCGCAAGAAACACTACCCAACGATGAGTTAATCCCATTAGGGAATTGACTCATCGCTATGACCACTGCTCACTTCAACATGACGCTGGAACTGTTGCCGATCATCGCTGCACCTGACGTAGTCTGATAAATCACGCGCACGGTTCCCGTTTGGCCGCGCATCGACGAGGGATAGATGAAACTGTTCATCTTCCCATCCACACTGATACTGAATCCTGGAATAGCTCCTCCCGTAAACGCTTGTAGATAAGTGTTGACCACCGACATCCCCTGACTCGAAAGCCACTCAAGCTCGACCAGTCGATATCCTGAAGGTGGATTTTGAATAGTGAACGTAAACAGGCTACCCATGCTACCGGGTGCTTTTCTGATTACGACTGAAGGTGCCGGCTGTGTCGCCGCCATAGAGTTGACAGTACCCTGGGGCCAGAAGACTGAAACGTGATCGACTGCTTTACCGACGCCTTTACTGGTCCTTGGGAACACAAAAAGCAGTTGATAGTCTACACCCGCTGGATACATGTAAATGACAGAATCAGATGTCTGCCGCATATCGCCGGATTGGCCGAGCACCGACGTAACATCCGCTGGCGTAATGGCCTTCAGTTTGCTGCTGTAGGATCGAACGTCCATGATCTGATCGCCTTTGTTTAATCCGAACGCGGCACCATGACTGCTGTACGTCCAATAAACCCCGGCACCTGCCGCATTTTGGCTGTTAGGATTCCCCCAAGCATTCTGAACAACGCTAATATTTCGCTGCACCGCAAAAGGAATGTCGATGGCCTTTCCTTGCTTTGCGAGTGTCATCGATTGATTCACTAACGCTCTGGCAGCAGGCATTGTGGCATTTGAACCAGTCACCGTTCCTCCGGGTGATTGGGCAGTGGAAGGTGTCTTGGTAGCTGGCTTGGAGCCATCTCCACCGCCAGCGGCGTTGTTGGGTGACTTGGGTGACACTAAGTGATTTCCCGTTGCAGTACCACAACCAGCCACAAGCGATGTACTGAGTATCATGATGCTAACCATCCAAATTACTTTGTTCACAGTGATTAGCCTCCCGTACTTGATGGACGAACAAATAATGAGTCATTCGTTTTCTAATATTTTCTCATGCCGATAGTATGCTCTTAAATGTATACGTCATGTATAACCTATCATTTTCCGTTAGGGTTGCTATTGCATAAACATGCACAGGGTGAACCATCCCGTTCTGTAGCTCATGCCCCCTATAGAACTCAACGATGAACCAAGTGCACAATTGCATTGATCAATATCCATATACCGAGCAATCCAAGGACAATACCTGCCAACTGCTCTGCCCATTCACCAAGGAAAGGTTTCAACTTCGAACCAAACGTCAGCCCCACAAACGTAAATGTAAAAGCTTGCAACGCAAGCAAAATAATCGTTAAAGCGATGGGAACACCAACGAGACCGATTGAGAAACCAACTGCCAACTCATCTAAACTAATGCTCAGAGCTGTCAGGATTAGTGTCAATCCCACTAAATCCCGTTCTAGTTTCTCTTCCTCATCGTCCTCTTCTTCAAAGAAAATGAGCCATACAGCAACCGCTAACAGCGCAACTCCTCCGATTAGTGAAGCCCAATCCCCAATGAATTGACCTGTACCTTTACCAATTAGCAGCCCGATGAAAGGCATTAGCGCTTCTGCACATGCAAACGTAATAGCAATCTTGACTTTCCCTTTGGTTTGAACAAAACCTAGCGACATGGACATCATGAGCGTATCCATACCGAGTGATAAAATCAGTGCAGTCATTTTTAAGGCAACCATGATAACCCACCATCTGTTCCTGCTTCATCATAACTACCACGATAACCCTTCGATGAACTGTGTCCTTGAAATTATGATCCTATTATCATCATTGGGTCTAATCGTAGAATCTATTCATTTTTTAACATCGCAATAGATGGTGTTTATGCCCTCGTACACCGAGTAAGGGGGCATAATTCAATATGTTCATACTTACTTTATTGCTGACACCATGCACGAGCCACCTGATCCGAGCAGTGGATTTGATCTAAGTATGGAGTTTGCGACAAATAAAGAAGCATTTGCCAAACTATCAGAAGGCGGCACTGTGATGATGCCGCTTGAGAAACAATTCTGGGGATCACTATTTGGTCGTATACAGGACAAATTCGGCATCAAGTGGCAAATTACCACGGTAGCACAGTCATAACTGATTAGATAATGTGATCCTACCGTGAGGGGGAGTGCGTAATCACAAACGTATTCCACCGTTCGTTTTGATCTTATTGGGGTCTTTTTTGGGTCGGAATGATCCAATTCGAACCCCTGACCTCTATTTTCCCCTTGGGACTACGCTTCGATATGAGCATGACTTGCAAGCTCGTCTTTATGAAACGCATGAGACACAGGATAAAGGATGACGGCGAACAGCGACGTGATCGAAACGACAAGAAAAACTGTTTTCCCAGACGTGGCTGCAAATATTGTCCCGCCAATCCAAGGTCCCAAGAAAGAACCGACAGAGCGCAAAGAATAAAATCCGAAATAGGTTGCTCGATACCTTTCAGATGCAAGATTGGCGATATAACCGCTGTTAGTGGGAAACACCATCATTTCACCCAACGTAACTAGGAACATGGCAAAAAGAAATTCCCATAACGTGGTGCTTATGGCGAATGCAAAATAGCCGACTGCGAAAAGTGCCTGTCCGACCATCTGGATGCGAACAGTTCCCATTCGATGAACGATTTTAGTCATAGGTAGTTGGAGCAACAGGATGGCGATTGGATTGAGAGTAAAGACCATCGTATAATCCATGATCCCTGCCGCAATGCCAAATCGACCGCGCATATACTGCGGCAATGTGGTACTGAGTTGAGAGTATCCCGCATAGACGAGAATCGTCGCAGCCAAAAATAGTAAGAGCGCCTTGTCTGTGAATAATATTTGGATCGCATTTTTAAAACGAAATTTTTCTTGCTGTCCTACTTGTAACTTTCGCTTTGCATCAGGAAACGACTTCCACACAACCAAACCTGCCACCAGGTTTAAGAATCCTGCCAAAAAAAACGGCCAACCGACCATGGAGATTCCCAACACCCCGCCAATGATCGGACCGATGCCCGCACCGACATTCGAACTCCAGTACCGAATGGAAAAAACGGTGCCGAGGCTTTCTGCGCTTGCCACATCTGTCAAAGCCGCTTGTGCCGCTGGGTCAAATACGCTAAAGGTCAATCCGTTGAGCGCGCTCAAAACGAAAAACGCGGACACAGACTGTGCCAGCGCAAATCCGGTCAACGAGATTGCGCTGATCCACATCGCAGAGACCATCACGATTTTTCGACTGAAACGATCGGCAATCGTTCCGGCGAAAAAACCGGAACCGGCGGCTGTGACCGCTTGCACCCCAATGACGAGGCCAATGACGCCTGGCGAAGCGTGAGTATGCGCGGACATATAGAGGGCGAGGAAAGGTACGACCATGTATCGTGTAATCCGGAAAAACGCATTGACTACGATAACCCACCATATGACTGGGGAAAGGCTTTTAATTGTGAGTTCTTGCATGGTCGGTTCCAAGGAAGGATTCTTTTTCGCAATGCTTTTTTTCCATTGTTGATTTCACCCCGCATCATCTAAAACTATTCTACAGATTCTACGCTATGATTACCAAGAATGGAGACATAATTTACTTATTGCGGCTGAGTGTTTCTTTCCCAAAGAGAGATATCTCCCCGCTCTGTAACTTTTCTCTCTCTATGTTCCATATACATTTAACTGCCGTAGTGGATCGTGCACTATCCCACCATCCACAACTCATTAAGAAATGAAAACAGTCTGAGCAAGATATTGTGCTCATTGACATAGAGACGCAAATGCAATTGTTATCCATTTTTCTTTTTTACCTTCGGAGGAATATTTAGTTTATAACGATCAATACCGTCATCAACCGTGACGCGCACTTCCCGTACGTCATGCGCATCGCGCTGTGCGAAAAACCGACCATTGGTACTATAAAAAAGTACGGGAAGGCGACACTATCCAAACCACGAGGGTCCGTCACGCGTTCGGCAAAGAGATCTCTGCACATATTTAGAATAGCATCCTATCGCGGATCTGCTTGAAATTCAATTTCCAATTGGCGCAGTCGCGGGAATAAAATGTTATTTTCAAGATGCACATGCACAAACGTGTTATCTTCCAATTCCTTCATTAGTTGAAAAGTAAGTGCATATGTTTTGCAAGCATCACTGGGAAGTTCATAGTCACTGGTGATTTCGCGCATCGTCCGCAACAGTTGACCTGCTTCCTCATGCTCTTGCTCCAACGTGATAATCGCCTGATTCACAGCACGAAGATCAGCGACGGTTTGCGTCTCCTCATACGCTTTGATGCGAGGAAACACCTGCGTTTCCTCCTTAATCATATGTTCCTCCATCGCCATTTTGAATAAGTGGAATTGACGATGCAATATGGACAACACCTGACCGTGATGTTCTCCGTGAACACGCAGAATTTTCGTGGATAATTCCCCGATTTTAGGCATATTTTGCTGGAGATAAGCATGATGAGCCTGGAGAATGTGATCAACAAGTTTCGTCAGAGGAGCTTCTTGCCAATTGATCAATACAGAATCTTGACTCTGTTGCTCTGTCCATGCTGCGTTTAATGCAAGCATGAATCCACTAGCGTCCAAATTTTTCTCATCCAAAGCCTGTTGAATGGAACGAGCACCACCGCAGCAAAAATCAATCTGCGACTGGCTAAAAATAGTTGCTGCATTAGGAAATTTTGTGACCACATCGCCCAACGTATCGCCGACATTAAACAATTCGACACACCCCATCTATTCGTGATAGCGGTAGCATACCTCAATCGATCGCAAACAATAGTGATCATCATCACACACTCAGATAATGCCCTGACTATTCTTCTTTTACCCAACCCGATTGCATCAATAAATCGATCATTCCGGCTGGATCGTACCCACGGATATATCTCTTCCCCACCAGTACTACTGGCGCCGACAAAGAACCCGTGAGTTGTACTAATTCATTGACCGCCTCACTATTGTCAAACACGTGTACTTCTCGAAATGGAATACCACGATGCGAAAGAAACTCTTTCGCTAACAGACATTTACCTCAGGAAGTTGTTGTGTAGACTACTATCTCTCTTGATTGCAAAATTTCATTCCCCATCATGATTATGCTCCTCCAATCGCTCCATCGCATCCCAACGACGAAGCGCTAAAACCTCTTGACGATACGCAGTAAAAATCGGAATGTCCTGATCCTTCGGAAGCTCCGCATACAAACTTTCGAGAATGCTCGTATAGTACCAAACTTGTGCTTCACGTCCTGAATATTTTACACCTGAGTGAAATCTTTCCCATACGACAGACCCATACTGTGTGAGATCAGCAAGAATGCTGCGAAGATTGTGGAGCTTGTCCGCGCACACTAAGATTTTCACATCTAACGAGGCGCTCCTCACGCTTTCTAATGTGTGATCTTTGCGTTCTTTCCATAACAAGGATTTATCTGGTTCCGACGCAGCAAACACTAGCTCCGCCACCTGGTGTCCAAATTGTGCATTAATCTCGTCATAAGTAACTACCGTATCCTCTAAGACATCATGCAGTAAGCCAGCGATCACAAGATCCTGGCCATACCCATACGTCTGTAACAGCATGGCCACGGCAAATGGATGGGTGATGTAAGGAATCTTTGTCCCCTTACGATATTGACCTTCATGCGCACCAGCCGCCAATTGAATGGCCTGATCAAGACGATCTCGCAACTTTCGATACACCTCCCACACCATAACAATACACGTAGCACAAAATCATATCATGTAAAGCTAATTTTAAATCTTCCCAATTATAATTATTGCAGTTGTCCTATTGAAGAACGTGATGTTTA
>DAIELO010000055.1 GCA_027341705.1 Caryophanales bacterium | reverse complement strand
CGCGACGCCATGAAGAAGATGGTCGGCTTTCGCAACATCGCTGTCCACGAGTACCAGCGGCTGGACCCGGTTATCCTGGTCGCCATCGTCGGCAAGCGTCTCGGTGATTTCCGCCAGCCACTCATCGAGGAGAGAAGTCTGTCGCGCATTCAGCGCAGGCATCGACCCAACAATGCCTGCTGTGCATTGCGCGATGACCAGTTTGGGATTGCTAATAATGAATAGTGGCGATCCGATCACCGGAACGCGCAATCCTTGAAGAATTGACGGTATTTTCGACATATGGTTTTCTATCTCCAATCCAACAGGTTTAATTTGATTGCTGAGAAACAAGTGTAACGCGGACAGAGATCAGCTCAAATTCTAAACTGACCAATCAGTCAATTTACTATTTACTATACATGAAGACGTTAAGTAATACCACCGTTTCCGCAAACGCTTGATCTCTCACCTTAATCGCCGAACCTTAGCGTAGGTGGTGGGAGTATGTCACGTTCGGGTGGTGTCTGCGCATGAACGGCATGGTTGATGAGATATCTATATATTGATACAATAACGTTATATTGTGGCTCGGAGTGATGAAAATGCCTAACATCAGACCAAGTTCAGATCTGAGGAACAAATACGTTGAGATTTCCGAATGGTGCCATGATTACATGGAGCCAGTTTACATCACCAAGAACGGTCAAGGAGACTTGGTGGTCATGAGTATCGAGGCCTACGAGGGGCTTGTTGGAAAATTTGAATTGCACAAGCTCCTTGATGAAGGGATGGAGGCCGTAAGACAGGGTAAGGTCAGACCGTTTCGCGACGTACTACGCGATATTGACGAGGAATTCATGAAGTGAAGATTTATACCGTCGTCATTTCTGAAATTGCCGAAACTGATTTGCGCGAAATTGTCCAATATATCGCATTTGAACGGCTGGAACCTTTCAACGCGAGTCAGTTGCTGTCTAGAATCCAAGAAGCGATTTTGGAGTTAGAGAAAATGCCGTATAGATTTGCCCTCGTGCGAGATGAACGACTAGCCTTTCGGGGGATTCGGATGTTGTCTGTCGATAACCACATCGTGTTCTACATCGTTTCAGAAATGAATGACTCGGTGACTATTGTCCGGATATTGTATGGTAGGCGTGAGTGGAGACAGTTGCTGTAGAGATTTGGGGCAGCACAGGGGTCAGGGGTTAAAATCCCCTATTCTCCAATACAGAGGCTCTTAAATAGGGTCTGCTGAATTAAGACATCATTAAAAAAGATACAAGACTATTTTCATATAGTAAACTTGGACATGGTAGAAATAGGCCTTATGTACTATTTTGTCGGAGATAGCCCTAATAGGCTATTTTGTATGCCAGCAAGGATGTGGCATGATTTGCTTTGTAGACGGGATCCTGCAATTAAAATCGCATATTTTGCCTATAATTTCATCTCTGCGGCCATTCAACTGTTTTTAGGCTTGATGTTGATTTTCAATTGGTGGACCGGGATTCTGGTGGTGATGGGAATTTTGTTGTTGACCGGTAAAATGACTGACATCACTACGTGGCTGACTCGAATCTTTGGCGGATTTACCGGAATGTAAAGTATCTCTACATAGGCAGATAGATGGGAAGGATGATTTATTAGGATTTTATAGTAAAAATTAAAATTTGACAGTGAGTGAGGTGTTTGCTATTCGTAAGCGATGGAAAAAATACGGTCTTTTTGGGCTTATAGCACTGATTCTGATCGTTGGCGGTGTAACCTATGCGACCCATGCGGGGGGTGCATCGAGTAGTGCCAGTAACGTAACGAGCGGTACCGGCAATGACGCGACTCCGCCCACGATCAATGACCTTTCTGATTTCGGCAAAGCGCCTAATTTTACAGCCACAAACGTCAACGGCACACCATTCACTTTCAGTAGCCTGAATGGGAAAGTTCGTGTGGTGACTTTCTTTTACACTCATTGCCCCGGCCCTTGTCCGATGCTTGCGGGTCAAATGGAACAGGTTCAGAACTATCTCAAGACAGAAGGCGTTTTAGGGAACAAGGTGGATTTAGTCTCGGTCACGCTGGACCCCATACACGACACGTTGCCTGTCATCCGCAAATGGGCGAATCAATTTAACCCGGATTTTCAGAGTTGGTATTTCGTTCGACCTAATCCCAATCAGCTTCCTCAAATTCTGAAAGCTTGGGATATAGAAAAGTCGGCAGTACCAGGGACTCCCTACTTCAACCATACCATCATACTCGAAATCGTCAATCAGAAAGGCACCATTATGGCCGAATATGCGGGTGATAATCCCAGTCTCCCGCAAGTTGAGAAAGACATCAATACGATCATAGCCAAACAAACCTGATAATAGACCGGCGTGGAGGTAAATGATGATGCGATCAAATCGAAAAACAGTGGTCGGACTTGCGTCAATTGGCGTGCTTGCCTTGGTATCATTCGCTATCACAGGCTGTGGCGCGAGCAGTGTCGCGAGCAATTCAATGAGCAATTCAATGAGCAATTCTACCAGCCAATCGACGAGCAACCAGTCCATGAGTACGCCGATGAATTCTTCCAACTCCAAGCAACCCATGGCAAAAGTGAAAATGACGATACCCAAACAAACGGCAGTGGGCAAGGGGAATCAGTTTTCCGTATTGGTCATGCAACAAGGAAAGCCAATTCCAGCGAAACAAGTGGAAGAGGTAATGTTTCAAATCTGGCCGAACGGCTCACAACCCACAACCAACGAGCTAGTGCATGCGCAGCGGACTGGTGACGGCATCTACTCAATTCAATACAGCTTCAAAAGTGCCGGTACATACGATGTGATGTATCACGTTACGGCGAATGGAATGATGATCATGACGGGACCGCAGAAGATTGTCGTCACGAAATGATTGACACTGTGTCCCTCGCGGTTGTCTGATCAAAACCGTGTGGGACTTCGGCCTATCCGAAATCATTTAAATAATAGAATGCGGAGGTACCTGAATGCGTTGGAACCTGCAATTATTGGCGGTTGCGTGCGGAACATTGCTTGTTGCCGGATGTGGCATTCAATCCTCAACATCCACCGCAGCGCCTATACCGGGACACATTGCGCCGGGGTTTTCTTTGACATCGCTTAGTGATGGCGGGAAAACCATTTCCTTGCACGACTTAACACATAACAATAAACCTATCCTATTAAACGCTTTCGCATCTTGGTGCGACCAATGTCAGCAGGAAACGCCGGATTTGGTGCGTATGGCTTCCAAATATGCCAGTCGGGTACAGTTTGTTGGCGTGAACATGACACAGGATGATAACACCAAAGATGCGGCATCGTTTGTAAAGAAATATGGGATCAAGTATCCCGTTCTTCTGGACCAGAAAGGTGTTTTTATGCACGAATACAACGTCACCGGTCTCCCTACGACGTTCTTGTTGAGTTCAACAGGAAAAGTCCTCAGTGTGCATTTGGGCTATTTGAGCGGGCAGCAGATGCAGACCATGATGGTGCAGGCCCTCGGACACTGATACCGCAGGGCTCTCCTATATCATTCTTTATTGCACAAAACCGGAGGGATATCATGCGTACTTTTTTCAAATTTGCCGGTTCATTTGCGCTTTTCGGGACTTTGGTGTTAACAGGTTGTGGTTTGACTTCAGGAAACAGTGCAAGCCCAGCATCGTCGCCTACCTCTTCGACGAGTTCTTCGTCTTTAGGAACGCAAAGTACCTCAAACGACGAGGGTTACACAGATGGATTTACAGATCTGCCATTTCCGCCGAAAAATCCGACGAGCAAAACCCTGCTTGCCACTTCAATGCCAGGCTACACACTTTATCAGACGACTTGTTCCGGCTGCCACGGGAATGATCTGGAAGGCGGAATGTTTGGTCCGGAATTGCGAGGAATTGGAAATATAGCAACCTCTACACAACTGCACAAGTTTATCGCTAGCACTAAATATAGCATGGGCATGCCTCCGGACGGTGATTTGCATAGCCCTGCCCAAATTCAGCAAGTCTCCGATTGGCTGGCCAAACAGACGCAAAAGTAAGGATTATTTTTTTTCAGCGTACAATTCGTGCTTTTACTGTGGCATGGGGATATCCATATTATTATTATTTCCGTATTTACTATTTTATGCGAGAGCTTTGAGGGTCATAGGTCCGATTCCTGCCAGCCACGAAATCATTGATGAGCGATGATGTGAAAATCCACATTGAATCCTCTCGTCTGCCCATCAGTAGCTGACCACTACGGTGTCATCGTCACGGTTGACATGGATACGGTATGATGGTATTCTAATCGTCGTTGGAATCAACCGTTGCGAATAGCCATCACGCTTTGAACGTTGCATTGGCAGCGCAAGAGTTGTGGGTTTGAATCCCGTCGATTCCACCAATCAGACTTGGAGCTGTGGTGTAGAGGCCTAACATGCCTGCCTGTCACGCAGGAGATCGCGGGTTCGAATCCCGTCAGCTCCGCCAAATATTTTAATTTAATTCTGGTCCACGCAAGAGTGTAAGCTCAATGGAGTGGGCTTTTTCTTATTTTCCCCTAGACTAGCGAGGAGTTGTCGCCTGATGATAAGTTACAAGTTTATCGGGCATTCCACTGTGTTGGTAGATGTGAATGGGCAAAGATTCATTACTGACCCGATCGTTTCCAATCGTGCTTTGGTTGTGCGTAGGAAACGCCCAGCCGGCTATGTGTCCGATGACTTAAAGCAGATCAATTATGTATTGCTTTCACACGCTCATTGGGATCATCTTGATCGTAAAACACTTCGCAAAATTGCGAGATCTAGCGTTGCAGACGTAATTTGTCCGCGTGGACACATGTCGCTGCTAAAAAACATTGGATTTCGAAACATTTACGAATTAGAAATGGGTCAAATATTTACACATGGAGATTTTCAATTCAGCTTAACGCCAGTGAACCATCGAGGGAAGCGTTGGCTGGAAAGGTATCGTTCTTCAGCTGGTATATTTGTAAAGGGTATGGATCACTCATTCTGGTTTGCTGGAGATACAGGTTATCGCAATGATTTTAATGCTGGAATGAACGGGAATCAGCCCGTGACTGCGTTGATTCCGATAGGTGCATATGAACCGCGAGAGTGGTTTCATATGATGCATATGGATCCTTCTGATGCCTTGAAGGCTTTTCGCGATGTGGGGGCAAGTTACATGTTGCCAATACATTGGGGTGCGTTTAAGCTAACGAGAGAAGACATCCATGAACCGCCAAAGTTGTTGCGATCGTTGGTTGCGTCAGATCCAGACCTGATCAATCGCATTTGGTGGTTGGAGCCTGGAGAAGAAAAGCGGCTAAACGATGCTGTCAAGTTGACAAACTAGTAGACAATAAGGTATTCTAACAATTGTCTTATCTAAAAAACATGCGGAAGTGGCTCAGGGGTAGAGCATCGCCTTGCCAAGGCGAGGGTCGCGGGTTCGAATCCCGTCTTCCGCTCCACTATGGCTGTGATCTGGGACTTGCGTTTGACATTCTCGTTTACATGCCTTACTATTATTTCAGCTATCTGGTTATACGCCGAGGTGGCGGAATCGGCAGACGCTCTGGACTTAAAATCCAGTGAGGGGAACCTCGTACGGGTTCGAGTCCCGTCCTCGGCATCAGTAATATCAAGGGTTTTTACAGGGAACGGTCTTACGGATCGTTCCTTTTTTCTAACGATTTTCTAACGTTCGAGTCTCGAAATGATTGGAGAGCATCCTCAAACCCTTCCGCCGCTTTCTCCTGCATTTTCGTTGGAAGTTAATCAATTCGAATTGGATCTGCTGCCGGGGTATCCACAATTCCAGTATACGCAGACCAACATTCAGAACTACTTCGCGCGCGCGGCGATTGTATCGGCAAGACCTACCACTCGGCGTGTGCCAATTACTATTCTTTCAGTGTTTTGTGACGTCTTGCAGCCAGTTGGTAAAAATTTTCATGAGAACCAATAGCAAATACAACACATCTATTTTTGTCTTCACGAAAGATATACGCGATTCGATATGCAGTGCCAACGACTGTAAACTCAAGCGCACGAGTGTTCTTTAGACTTCCTTCCAGTGTATGACCCGCTTTTGGATTTGTTTGGAGCTTGGTTAGAGCTGTGCTTGCTTTTTTGGAGATAGGCTTGTCCAATTTGGTCAAGTCCTTCAATGCATTAGGGGTCAAAGTTACTTTAATCAAGCCCTAACCTCCTAAGTGCCTCCTCTAATGGAATCGTTTTACCTTCATCATCCAGTTTAATCGCTTCTTCCGCCAATACATCAAATGGATTTTCTTTGATAATCCGCAGACCGCCTTTCCCATCTTCTACGACATAAAACACATCCCCCGCATGGGCACCCAATTTTTCACGAATCGCTTTCGGTAATGTAATTTTTCCAGCGGCGTCCATTTTTACGGCTATCGGTTTTTTTACAGCCATTTTTATCACCTCGTTTTTAGCATATGCGATTTCATTACACCCTACAATAGTGGGTGTCTACCTCTAACCAATTTTCTAACGTTTTTCATGAATAATGGTTTGAAAAGAGGATTTTTAGCCATGAATTATCGAACGAAAACCCGTCAGTAGCAGAATTGATGGTGGTTGCGTACATCGGCAAGATTAAGTTTCTAGGCTATGGATTTTACCCATCTAAAGAGGGAATCAAACTACGTGTCCATGCGAAGAGCATCAGCAAAATGAAAGCAAAAGTAAAAGAGCTCACGGCAAGAAGCAATGGGTTTGGATACGAACTGCTGAAGACAAAGCTGAGACAATTCATCACGGGTTGGGTGAGCTACTTTAAACTTGCAGATATGCAAAACGTGCTCAAAGCAATCGATAGGATGGTAGACGGAGGATACGGATGTATATTTGGAAACGATGGAAACGAGTCCGCACCCGATATGCCATGCTCCGTAAATTTGGTAAAGACCACCACACGGCTTTTATATTCGCGTGTACAAGAAAAGGCTATTGGCGGATTGCCAAGAGCCCTATTCTTCACACTACGTTAACCGATGCTCGCCTAAAGCAAGCAGGGTATACATTTTTCTCGGATTATCTTAAGACTGTTATGGTGTAAACTTGGGAACCGCCGTATACCGAACGGTACGTACGGTGGTGTGGGAGGTCGGCTGATTAATTAATAATCAGCCTCCTACCCGATTTCAGGGAATATATCGCTAAAAAATGGCAAAAAAAAATCCGTGAAGCAAGGAGCAACCTGTTTCCG
>DAIELO010000054.1 GCA_027341705.1 Caryophanales bacterium | reverse complement strand
TAAAGGGCTACGAACGATAATCATATCCATTTTCCAGATAAACAGAATTCACGATTTTTAATGCCTGCAATGCATCAAGTAAGCCGGGTTCAGGAGCACGATGGTTTACTATATCCTCATAAAACGCATCAAGTTCGACAGCCCAAGAGTTATCACCCCTTGGATACTCCCAAATCATGGTATCTGGTGGACCCATTTCGGGCAGCATCTTGTAGCAGATTAGCCGTTCAAGTCCATAGCTTCCACCCAGTCCCTGAATCTCTAGTTTGCCATGACGGCCGTAGATCTCCAGTGAGAAGGTGTTTTTCCATTCAGTACATGAAGCATGCAGGAAAGCAACCTTATTGCGCTCTGAAGTTAAAATGAGAAAAGCATTATCTTCAACGGGCATCTCCCAGAAGTAAGTATGAGCAGCGCTATGCGTTACCGAAAACTCTTCATTAAGAAGCCAGCGGGAGAGATCAATCAGGTGTGATCCTTGGTCAATCAATTCGCCACCGCCTGAAATATTTGGATTTGATCGCCATTCCTGGTCGTATCCGATACGACCTCCATGCCCATAGCGAGCCCGTAAAAACATCAGTTCACCAAGAACGTTACTTTCAATGAGTGTCTTGGCCTTTTGCATGGCAGGGTGAAATCGATGATTAAAACCAACACGAACACGGACATTTGCCTCTTCAGCAAGTTTAAGCAAGGGTGCAAGTTCTTCAGGAAACCGTGCAACTGGTTTTTCAACAAAAACATGTTTTCCCGCACGAATGGCTGATGAGGTAATCTGCGCAAGGGAATCATGGCGAGTCGCTATGATCACTGCATCAATGCCCGGGATATGAAGGACCTCTTCCCAGTTTGAGAAAACCGGTATATTGGGGGGGGCTATGGATATGGCTTTTGTGATGTCAGTATCTGCACAGGCAAGAAGTCTGAATGTGCTCGGCAGAGACAGAGCCCGCTTTTTGCCAATCAACCCACAACCAATGACTCCGATTCCAATCATTCCTTATCTCCCCAAGCCATCGCGCGATCCTTGCCGACAATACGGCGCAACGTATAGATGTCTGATTGATCGATCAATGGTACCTTATCACACCAATTTCGCCAGTCATCCCAAAGTGCACTGATGATTTTTCCACTAATATAAGGTGTTTGAGGATCAGAAAGATAAAGGGCAAGCTGTGCGGCTTCATGCATCGTATGATCAGGTGCATGAAGGGTGCTACGGGCTAATTCAAATTCTTTGGGACTCAGATATGAGGCATTATCAATAATCTCTTCTAGGAGCTTAGTTGGCATGGGGCCTGGGGCGATGCAATTAACGCGAATTTTATGAGGTCGCAGTTCTTGCGCTAGAGTTTCGCTAAAGCGAACAAGTGCTGTTTTCGCGCATGCATAGGCGCTGAAATTAGGGCGGGGACCGGTAGCACCACCACCTGAGATATTTATGATTGATCCGTAGTTATTCCGAATCATGGCTGGAACGACTGCTTGGCACAGGGCCACTGCAGCAAATAAGTCTACTTGAAAGGTTTGTTTCCACAATCCAAAGTCTGCTCTAGATGCCGGCCCAATAGGGCCATGTATGGCAGCATTATTGACCAAGGCATGCACGGGCCATTGTTCGGAAATAACCTTGGAACAAAAGAGTTCAATTTGTTGATCGCATGACAAGTCGACTGCGTGTATCAAACATTGCTGTGTTGTTGAGGATGATAAGGTCTGCTGGAAGCGCGTTAATGCTTCAAGATCACGGGCAATCAGATGAAGGCTGTAGCCTGCTGCCCAGTAGTTTACAGCCAGGACTTGACCTAATCCACGGGATGCCCCGGTAATTATTGCCCATCGCTCAGTCATTGCGTGCCTCGAAGAGCCATTCATTTTGCTGCAGGTACCGTACCGTGCGGATAATACCTTCGCGAATACCAACTTTTGGGCTCCATCCCAGAGCACGAATCCTGTCTGTATTGAGATAGATAAAGGGGCTGTCACCTACCCAGCCACGAGGTCCGCCAGAGAACTGCAGGGATGGATTAACGCCTAATTCGGAACAGATCCAACTGATCGAGTCAGATACTTGGCAGTAGTCATCAGTACCAAGATTAAATATATTAATATAATCATGGCATTGATTAAGAGCTAAGAGCATGGCATCAATACAGTCGTGAATATAAAGGTACGATTTACGTTGACAGCCATCACCAAGTACGGGAAGAATAGAGGAATCAATTCTTAATTTTTTATAAAAATCATAGACGTGGCCATGGGAATATCGCTCACCAAGTATGGATACGAAGCGAAATATCCAGGACTGCATACCAAATCCTTCACAATAGGCACTAATAAGAGCCTCACTGGCAATTTTTGATGCGCCGTATAAGGAAGTTTGAACAGGAAAAGGTGCATTTTCAGGTGTTGGAACAACAGAAGGTTCACCATAAACGGAACCCGTTGAAGAAAAAACTATTTTTTTAACACCAGCCTGACGCATTCCTTCCAGGACGTTAAAAGTTGATAGGGTGTTTTGTTCAAGATCTTTTTTCGGATGCTCAAGCCCAAATCGAACGTCTGCATTCGCAGCAAGATGAAAGACAACGTCAATGTTATGGAAACAATCACGAATATCGTCAACAAAAAGATCTCTTTCAATAAACGTAAATCGTTTGTTCCGTTGAGCATGATCAAGATGCTTAACTTGGCCAGTCGACAGATTATCAATGCCAAGTACATCGATATCCAGATCAAGCAGTCGATCTACCAGCGAACTTCCAATAAAGCCAGCGGCTCCCGTTACAAGTACTTGTGATGACACAGATCCTCCCCCATCACTGACTAAAAGCCTGCCAGTCATCGCATATGTTTCAGATTAAGAAAACTAAGATTAGAGTCATTATCCTGTTGCATGTATTACGAGCGAGTAGCTGTAGCAATTAACTGCCAACCCCATTGACCATTTCTGCAATTTAGCTTGAATAGAACACTAAAAAGAAACATGGCGATACGAGCTCTCCAGTTCACTTTCAGTGCTGCAGCATCAGCAATCACTTGTTGACCACGAGCCACAACAACCAAACGATACACGTTAAAAAAAGGAAATCCAGAACCTTTGACCTCGATCTGCTTGAATCCAGCCGTTTCAAGTAAATGTCTGAGGTCGTGAATCGAGTAATGTTTTCGATGACCAAGATGTTTGTCAAAGGCAGAGACAGGTCCACTTGGGACAGTGACGATTAAACGTCCACCTGATTTGAGGAGATGCTTCGCAAAGAGAACGGCACGCTCGGGATGATCAAGATGTTCGAGAACTTCAGTGCACGTAACTGTGTCAGCCCACCCGAGCCATTGTTGAGGTGGAGAAGCTTCAGAATCAATATTAGCCTGGCAAACATTGAGATCAGATAACTTTGATTTAGAGATATGCAGCGCAATATCACTGGCATCAACTCCTAAAAACTGAGCGTGGGCAAGTTCCTGACGTAAGGACCATAATAAGTCGCCTTGACCGCATCCTAAATCTGCGATTCGGTCATTCAAACCCTCAGCTATAGCCTTAATCACAAGTTCCCTACGATATGCTTGTGCAGGATTAATATGCGCAGACGAATCAAAGTCTCTCCAGTGCAAATTCCACTCTTGAGTCGGAATTTGAGTTGGCTTGCCAAGTGGTTCTTTAGTCATGATAAATTCTCAATCTTTTCTTTTGTGCATAATGCCCATGTACACATTAGGAATTTATGTGACCCCAACCGAATATTACTCGGTTTAAATCCAGCCGATATTAGCAAGGGCCAGAGCTGGATTTTGCTGTAATACATTTTATGGTCATTCATCTCATCGACGGGAGATATCCCTAGTTTGAATGCAAAAAACTCCAGAATGATTTTTCCATACCAGTTCGGAACATTGATCCAGAGTTTTCCACCTGGTTTTAGACTGTTATGAAGATAACCAAGTGTTTCGACAGGATTCTCTAGATGCTCCAGAACAGAATTCAGAATGATGCAATCAAAGTAATTTGCAGGTAGTGAGCTTAGAACTTCAGGAATACGACCTTCGATAATTTCTAAATTGGAGTGTAACTCTTTGTCTTTTAATTTTGGTTCGATTTTTAAATCAACAAGCCAAAGAGAGCGGCAGTTATTTTGAAATGAACGACTGACAGAGGCGTTGAATCCACAGCCGATATCAGCGATTACCGATTGATTACTTATGCTCAAGTGTCTGTTAATCTTTTTTAGAGAAAGCCACTGGTTTAAACGATCTAATGCATTTAGATCATTGATTTGGCCGAAGCTATGAGTTCGTGACTTATCTGTATTCATGATGCTCACATAAGGGATGAGGGATTCTTGTTTTTGATGCACAGAGAGTGGAGAATCAGTGTGAACGAAAAGAAGGTAAACCCAAGCAGGAAAAGCATGATTCCACCAACAGCATAAAATAAATCCTGTTGTGAAGTCACGCTCTGCAGTTTCAGTCCATCATGAAGATAGTGGTTAAGCAAAGGAAAGCAAAAAACAATGCCTGCTCCCATGACAAGAAAGCAGGTTAAAACAGATCGATTGTAACTGAAAATTTGTGAAAAACGAGCAATCGATTTACCAGTTAAGTCATTGATGGATAGTGACAATAAGCCAAGACACAAAGCCTGTAAGCCACTTACAGATAGACAAACTCCAAGCAACATCCAGGAAAGTGCAAAATGGACGGATCCAAGTTGCCAAACTTTACCGCTGATAAATTGGGGTAGGGATAAGAGTAACCCAAGAAATAAAAAACAAAGTCCTGGTTTGATCATCAGAGCGTTTGAACCGTATAAAAACATGGCTTTGAGATTAACCCAGCCAGCAAGCCAAGGTGATAAAAATCCTGATCGTTTGTGATGTGAGAGTCGGCCATCCCGATCCTTGTAAAATTTCACAGGAACTTCAGCAATCTTAAGTTTAAGTTGCGCAGCCTTTAAAACCATCTCGCTTGCATATTCCCAGCCTTGGGATTGAAGAGACATTTTTTTCATCGCATCATAGGTAATTCCGCGCATACCACAATGTATGTCACTGTAGTGCGTTGAAAACATCTGATTAAGAATCCATGTGGTCAGCGGCGTTCCAAAAAAACGATGTAGGGGAGGCATAGATCCAGGCTCTATGAATCCAGCCATTCTCGACCCCATAATGAAATCAAAGCCTGAATTAAATTTTTCGATAAAAGGAATCAATTCACGAAAGTCGTACGTGAGATCACAATCTCCCAGAATCAACCATTTTCCCTGAACAAAAGGCAAAGCGTCGATGTATGCTCTCCCTAGGCCACGTTTAGGAACATGTAGTACTTTGGCGCCAGACTGAAGAGCGAGCCTAGCGGTATCATCCGAGGAACTATCCACAATAATGATCTCCCCATGAATGTCAGCGGCAGACAATCCTTGGAGGCACCACTGCACAAACTCACCAATGGTTAGCTCTTCATTGAGCGCAGGCACGACGATGCTGAGCACAGGAGGTTGCTGATTAACTTCAGCAGTAGAATCTTCAAGCCAGATTTCTTGATTATTCATGTTTAAAGTCGGCCTGCAAGAGCGTGTTTATGAATTCCCGCCAGCGAGGCAGAGATGGCTTCATTAGAGTTAAAGTGCGTACACCAGCCAATTTTTTTTATGGAGTCTGAATTCATTCGCATTTGAGGAACATCGCCTTTCCAGCCAACGGGGCCTCCGGTATAAATGAACTCAACCTTTGATAAATCCAGCTTCATTGTTTCTACGGCGAGAACGGCAATCTGATTTACAGAGATGAAATCATCTGTAGAAACATTAAAAACCTTATAGGTATCCATGATATTCATGGCAAGGAGCATGGCTTGGACAACGTCTTCGACATGAATATAACTTTTTGTCTGACAGCCATCGCCAAGGATGGTCAATGCAGTTGGATTATTAAGTAGTTTTTTTACAAAATCAAAGCCGACACCATGAGTTTGATGAGCACCAACAACATTGGCAAATCGAAGTACTGAGACACTCAGATCAAACATGTGGGCATAAGCACAGAGTAGACTTTCCCCAGCAATTTTACTGGCGGCATAGGTAGAGACCGGAACTGCGGTACTTGATGCCTCGCTCAAAATGTTCTCGCCTTGGTCTCCGTAAACACCACTTCCAGAAGTATAAACAATCTTACTGATACCGTTTAATCGCGCGGCTTCAACAATGTTTCTAGTCAGGATCGTGCCTTGGCGGAAGTCAATGTCTGGATCTGTTGCGGCTTTAGAGATATCAGGGTTGGATGCAAGATGAAAAACACAATCAATTCCTTGCATGCTGTTTGTCAAGGTTGAAAAATCTTCAATATTAGCAATGACTACTTTAAGTCGCTTGTCATGTTCATGATGCTCAAGATGCCATTTTCGTCCCGATGAAAAGTTATCATAAACAACAACTTGATTGGTTGAAGGACGTTCAAGGAGAGCGCTACAGAGCGTTGAGCCAATAAAGCCAGCTCCTCCTGAAACAAAAAAATTCTGTCGTGTCATGAGTTACACTCACTTAGAAAGTCTATATGGCTTTTTCTTGGCAGAAAGCATACAGGGAAATAGGTCAATTGTCCGCAGTATCTTACTATGGACCAGCAGGTTGACAGCGATTAATTAAATATTTGTATTGCTTATTAATTCAATTTAATTTCGTTATCATATTGATTTTTAAGATGTAAAATATTGAACGGATGGGAGATAAGAAAGTGAGGCAGCAAGAATCGATTCTGAAGAATATGGTGATTTTATGCCTAGTGGTGCTACTTCTTGCCTTGTTTCTCTGGACTGCATTTCAAGGTTACGCTCCACAGTTTGGAGGTGGAGCGATGAATTACTATTCACTTCTGACTCGAGGATTTTTGTCGGGGCACTTATATCTGCCCGTAAAACCTTCTCCCAAACTTCTTGCCCTGGCAGATCCCTACAATCCGCTACAAAATGCCCCGTTTCGCCTGCATGATGCTTCACTTTACCATGGTCACTGGTATCTTTATTTTGGCGTGACACCTGTTTTAGTGTTTTGGTTACCCTTGCACTTGCTAGGAATCGAAGCAAATTATTCGATGGCCACTGCATTATTTCTTTGGATGGGTATATGTGTACAGTTGTTGATTATCGGGACTTTGACGAGACAGATGGGCTTAAGAGTGAAAACCTGGCAGTGGGTCGTCCTGATCACCATGTTGGGGCTCAATGGTTCATCCCTGTATTTTCTTCGCCGCACAGCTATCTATGAAGTGGCTATTTCAATGGGCTACTTGT
>DAIELO010000053.1 GCA_027341705.1 Caryophanales bacterium | reverse complement strand
TGCAATATGCAAAACGTTCAGCAGCACAAAGTGGTTTTTGTTTTGATCGATGGGTTAAGTGAAATCGTCGCCCACAATATGCTTGGCTATATGGAAGGTATGGCGGAACAAGGAGTGGCTTTGCGTACAACAGTCCGCAGTGTATTGCCAAGTTTGTCGAGGCCGTGGTATGCCAGCATGTTTACTGGGCAAGAACCTGGACGTCATGGTATCACCACCAACGATCAGACACATCGCATCGAAACGACAAGTGTATTTGACATCTTGTCCAAAAGTAAACGCACCTCCGCTGTCGCAGGGTATCACTGGATGAGCGAATTGTTCAGTCGAGGTTCGTTCGATTACATTCGCGACCGCGAGCAGGATCATAATTCACAAGGTATCACGCACGGAAGATTTTATTTTGAAGATGGATATCCCGATACACATGTCTTCGTTGATGCGGAGCGACTTAGACAGGCACATGATCCTGATTTGCTCGTGATCCATTCTATGGGTTGTGATGATGCCGGGCATCGATTTGGTTCTACTTCTAAAGAGTACGCCGTTAGTGCAGGAAGAATGGACTTTTTGCTCGCAAAATTTGTGCCGATCTGGTGGACAAAGGGCTACCATATTATCGTGACCGCAGATCATGGCATGAATGAACATGGATTACATGGTGGTACGGAAGCGAGTGTCAGAACCACTCCATTGTACGTGCTTAGTTCACGCATAATCACAACAAGTGAAGGAGCGGAGGAGTTGAAGCAAACGCAACTAGCCAGTTTGATCTGTCAATTGCTCGATCTGGCACCTGCTGATACCATGACGCCACTGAATTCTCATTGGCAAGGACTTATAAAATCTTAAAAGATATGAAGGAGTGTAATCACGATGAAATCAAAATGGATAGTATTTGCCACATTATCAGCCTCCGTGCTAATGGTGATGGCCGAAGGGTCTGCTTTTGCTGCAGCACGTCATACGACTAGTGACAGCTTGCCGACCGTGTGGAACAAAAGTATCATCGCCAAGGCAAAAGCAGAGGGGATGATACATGGTTTTGGAATGCCAGCCAACTGGGCAAATCTTGGGAATATGTGGGCTGCCTTTAGTAAAACATACGGTATTCAATCGCAATATGTGGCCGAAGGTAACATGAGTTCAGCAGAAGAACTGCAAGCGTTCCAAAAGGAAAAAAATAATGCAATTGGGGATGTAGGCGATATCGGAATTTCCTTTGGCCCTACCGCGGTGCAAATGGGGGTAGTTGCCCCATTTAAGAATCAATACTGGAATCAAATTCCTGCTAATCTCAAAGATCCGCACGGTAACTGGGCAGCTGCCTACTATGGTGTTATTCCATTTGAGGTTAATCCTCAACTTGTTAAGCAAATTCCACATACATGGAGTGACTTGTTAAAACCCGAATACAAGGGCCTCATCGGGTTTGGCGATCCTCGCCAAGCCGCAGAACAGTTTGATGCGGTCATTGCTGCTTCCTATGCATTTGGCGGGAACGCGCAGAACATTCAGCCGGGTATCAACTTTTTCAAAAAACTTCATCAAAGCGGCAACTGGGCTGGCGCAACAGGCAGTACCGCTGCTATGAAGACGGGTCAAATCGGCATCCAAATTACCTGGAACTACTTATCCGAGGCAGATGCAGCACAGTTCGCTGGGCGTCCGCAGATTGATACGATTGTTCCCTCTGATAGTACGGTGGCAGGCCCATACGTTGAAGTGATCAATAAATATGCACCGCATCCCTATGCAGCTCGCTTGCTAAACAACTATTTGTTCTCCAATGCAGGACAAATTTCCTATGCGCGAGGTGGGGCATACCCTGTCCGTTTGAAATACTTGAAGCTTCCTAAAACGGTAAAATTGCCACCACTAAACTTAAACAAAGTTCATTTCCTTTCTGGAAGTTTTGCAAAAGCAACCAACACCCTAAATGCGGAATGGGGTAGTCAAGTACTCGGTCAATAAGTGTTGATCAATTAGAGGCGGTCAGCGTCTACTGGGCGTTGGCCGTTTCACATTTAGGGGTGAATATACTACGTGCGATGGTGTTGGCTGATCTTTATACCCGTATTTCTATTCTTGCTCTTGTTCGCTATCATCCCAGCAGTTGGAATTTTACTTGTCAGCATCTATGGGAACCATGGTCTCACACTATCTTTTTACGAGCAGACTTTTACTTCGCAATATGTGAACGCATTTCTGACTACTACGTTGTTGTCTCTATACAGTAGTGTCGTAGCGATGATCTGGGGATTTGCGATTACGTGGAGCGTGATGAGAACGCCTGCGGCATGGGTACAACATTTGATCACTGCGTTATCAAGTACGATGGCCAATTTTGCGGGGTTGCCGTTAGCGGTGGCTTTCATGGCGACACTTGGCACGTCAGGCATTTTGACGGTCATAATCAATCAGTTATTTCACGTGAATCTTGTGACGATGGGATGGAATATCGCATCATTTTCTGGCCTTTTCGTCGCTTATTTGTCATTTTTGACGCCTCTGTCCGTGATTTTAATGATTCCTGCGGTGGGTTCATTGTTCAAAGAATGGGAAGAGGCAGCTTATACCCTTGGCGCTCCACTCTCACTATATCTTCGTAAAGTGGCTGTTCCCGTGCTTTTTCCCAGCATGGTGAGTACGTTTGCACTGCTGTTTGCCAACGCCTTCTCCACTTATGTGACCTCATACGAATTAGCAGGTGGAAGTGTGAATCTCGTGCCTATTTTGATCGGCTATATGGTCAATGGCAATGTGAGCATGAACTTGGGTCTCGGAGATGCGTTATCTATGGAAGAAATGGTGGTTCTGGGGGGAGCCATCGTACTTTATTTTCTCGCACAACGGTTTTCGCTGCTTCATGCACGGGGAGGGGGATCACTCAATGCCAAGTAGGATCGTACAAAAAGTGATTACGATCATTTTTATCCTCCAGATGATCATTCCTGTTATTGGTCTTGTGGTGTTTAGTATCGATAACGAAGGGTTGTTTAACGTAAGTAGTTACGCGATGCTGTTTACTGATCCCACTTTTCAAATGGCGCTGGTGCGATCGGTAGTGATTTCACTGATCAGTGTAGCGCTTTCCGTGATGTTGTTGACGCCTCCGATCTGGTATGGGTTTCTATATGGGAATCGGTTACTTCGCATCATGGAAGCACTGGGCTTTCTTACATTTATCATGCCAGCCGTCGTATTGGGGCTTGCCTATGTGCAGTTTTTCAGCAATCCACCTTTCGCACTTGCGGGAACGCCTATCTTATTGCCATTTGCATTTACCTTATTTGGGATGCCCTATTACATCCAAGCGGTCTTGAATCGGCTCCGCCATGCAGACGCCAAGGTGTATCATGATGTGGCGAGAAGTTTAGGCAGTTCCAATCTACACTCACTCATGAAAGTACAGATACCGCTAATGTCTCCGGGAATTCTGATAGGTGCCGTGCTCGTTTTCAGTATTGGAATGGGTGAATTTACTATTACGCAGTTGACGACCGGCGGTTCCTATATGACGCTTCCTATTTACTTGCAAGTAGACTTCCAAAATGACCCGCTCACAGGTGCAGCCATGGCCGTTATAGCGCTTGTCATTGCCATGATCGGTGTATTTTTAGCCTTGGGATCATTTTCAGTAAAGAAAAGGAGGGGGCTTCCCCGTGTTGAGCATCGAACATCTGAGCAAGCGCTATGATTCGCTTTATGCGACAAAGGATTTTAGCTTGACGGTGAATGAAGGTGAATTTGTCACGCTTTTGGGACCGAGTGGTTCTGGAAAAACAACAGTGTTGCGGATGATTGCAGGGCTTGAACATCCGACAACGGGGTCAGTCCGCATTGATGGCACCGATATCACGTATTTGCCCCCGCAAAAACGCAATATTGGTGTAGTATTCCAATCGTATGCATTGTTTCCGAATATGAACGCTTTTGATAACATTGCTTTTCCGCTAAGGGTACGAAAATGGGATTTGCAGCGAGTGTTGCAACGTGTTCATGAATTACTTGATCTGGTAGGGTTACAACAACGCAGTCATCACTTGCCTCAGCAATTAAGTGGCGGGGAGCGTCAACGGGTGGCGCTGGCTAGGGCGTTAGCTTTTCATCCGCCGCTGCTTCTTCTTGACGAACCGCTATCTGCTTTGGATGCAAAAGTACGTCAGAGTTTGCGCGAATTTTTAAAAGATATCCAAAAAGCGACTCAAGTGACCACGGTGATGGTGACACATGATCAGGAAGAAGCATTGGAACTGAGTGATCGTGTGGTGGTCATGGCGCATGGCCAAATTGAACAGGTGGGCACTCCGCTTGATGTGTACTATGCGCCGCGAACTGAATTTGCTGAATATTTTATTGGCCAAATGATCGATATACCTGTCAAAGTGATGGAAGTTAACTCAGTAGAAGGAGATAACAGCATTGCCTTATTGCGTTGGGGTACACATGTATTTTTTTGGGTAATGTCTGTTCAAAATGCCATCATTGGTCATGATTTTAGACTTCGTGTCAGACCAGAATCCATTACTGTTGTTTCTGCGTTGGATAACAGTGCGACGAAGGGAAAGATTGTGGCTAAGGTATTTTCAGGTCCCATGACGAGAATCCGATTGCTGGTTCATAGTGAAGAAATAGTGGTGGATGTGCTTTCCACGACGGCGGCAAGGCTGGAAGTGGGACAGGAGATAGGCGTGAAAATCGAAGATCCTCGCGTACCAGCATCAATCAGATCATATGTAGGGGCAGAATATTCATGATTATGAATGACCAGCTTCAAAAATGGGATGGGCATTCGCACACCCATTATTGTCATCATGGAGAACGTGTTGCGTTCTCTGCTTACATAGAACAGGCGGTTAGCCATGGTTTTAGCAAATATTCGCTCACCGAGCACCCGCCATTACCAACCAATTGGCTGGCAGATCCCGAGATGATGGATTTATTGGCGATGCCCACTGAAGATATATTCCCATATATTCAAGAGGCCAATCTCGTGAAGGAGCAATATGCGGATATCATTCAAATTAGCGTAGGTCTGGAACTTGATTATCTGGAGGGCAAGGAAGGATTTACTAAAGATATACTCACCTACGGTGACGGCCATATTGAAGAAGCGGTTGTGTCGGTGCATTTTCTACGCGGCAAGGAAGGCATGCGCTGTGTGGATTTTTCAGCAAATGATTGGCGCGATGGACTTTTACGTTATTATGGAAGTATGGACAAAGTGGTGGATGAGTATTTCGATCAAGTGGAAGCGGCGATTCGATTTGCAGGAACGTTAGCTATCCCTACGCGAATTGGCCATTTACTGTTGATCAAAAAATTCGCGAAAGAATTACCCGCTTTTGATGAGGAACAAATACATTCGCGATTAAAACGTATCTTGCCGCTTTTAAAAACTGCGCATGTAGGAATCGATGCTAATATGTCTGGTCTACGTGTGAAGACTTGTCAAGAAGCGTATGTGCCTTTCATGTTCCTGCACGAAGCCAACAGTCTAGGAATTGAAGTGGTGTATGGTTCTGACGCACATCGCCCAAACGATGTGGGGAGTCATTGGGATTGGTTTGAAAAAGCGATGAAAGGAGGCGTTCACGTTGCTGGCCGTTGAACGAATGCGAGAAATCACTAAGTTAGTTCAGGTTCACTCCTCCGTGCGAGTCGTGGATTTGGCTCAACGTTTCTTAGTCTCTGGGGAAACCATTCGAAGAGACTTGGAAATGCTCGAACGGGAAGGCTTTGTCCGGAGGGTTTATGGCGGTGCGGTTAGCAGTCAGCAAGAACCAGTACGCCTATATCGCGAACGGGAACTGCACCGTCAAGCAGAGAAACGCGCGATTGGCGCGCTTGCCAGTACGTTGGTTCAGGACGGTGATTCTTTGATTCTAGATGTAGGCACTACCGTGCGGACATTTTGTGATTTTTTAGATGATAAACAAAATTTGACCGTACTTACTCCATCGCTTCTGGTGGCACAAGTCATGAAGCGTAGTGGCGTGCGAGTATTGGTGACTGGAGGGGATCTTCAGGAGGATGAACCTTATTTAGTGGGAGAAAAAGCAGAAGAAATGTTACGGCATTACTACGTAAACCGCGCTTTTATCGGTGTCGGCGGGATGTCTTTTGATATTGGACTAACCGATTTCAACGAGTTGGAAGTGTTACTTCGCAAAGTCATCATGGAACGGGCGGAGCAGGTGGTGGTGCTCGCTGATTCGAGTAAATTTGGCGTTCGTGCTTTTTCAGTGATTGCAGATATTCACCGTATCGATGTGTTGGTGACAGATGCGAACATTCACGAAGATACTCGCTTGCAATTAGAGGCAATCGGAGTGGAAGTCATGGTGGCTCATGTGCCATCAACCAGTTGAATTGATCGCCACCTAAACATGCCAGTCGTCAGTATGTCCCATGAAGATAAATCAATTCACTAAGGGCAGGTCTCGCGCAAGTGCGAGACCCGCTACTTTGCTGTCAACGACGGTACCAGTCACGCCAGATCAATTTATATACGGGCAGGAGTCTTGGTAGGTGATTTAATCCGGGAATCCACGGTAAGAATGCCAACAGAATCACCAATACAAAAACGGAGTAGGCGGCCAACTGATCACCTGCGGGAGAGGTCGACCAAGGTGGGACTTGATACAACAATGTGTAGGGAGTGAGCCACCACGGACCTGGGTATGTCTGTTCATCGTGGCTGATCCCCCATTGTTCACCCAACATATTGATCTTTCCAGCCATCTGCTTCAGTGGATTGCCTTGTAAAAACAGCAAATCATTTTGAACATTCCATCGATACACACCTTGATTGGTCTCGGCATCTAATACGCCGGACAGTAAGCCAGCTTGAGCAAATCGCAGTTCAGCTTGCATCATTTGCGCCACAGGGCCGTAATCTCCGCGAGGGACAACGACTTGGTTCCCTGAAACAGTTGCTTTGGACAATGCGATCTCGTAATTATTATTCCATGCCATTTGTTGTGCATAAGACGCGGATTGGTAGGTGGTTAGGGTGTTCTGGAGACTGCCGTTGCCAGACGCTGTCGCGAGTTTTGCAAGTGGTGTGAGCACGAAATCGTTAGCTGTATTCACAGCGTATGGCGTACCCCACCATGTCTGTGGCGAAAATCCCCCTAAAGACTGCACACCGGTAACATTCCCATGCCAGCCGTAGTTATAAGGAGGGCCATAGGAGGCGATAGGTTCTGAGCCGTCGATATAACCAAGCGCTGTTTGTTCAAACAGTACTGGATTCTTTGTTGCAATATCTTGATTTGTTATGGCGGGACGGTACGGCGCTCCAGCAAAACCCGCGACGATCAGTATAATGACGGTGATGATCAGGAGGCTGACAGTTCCTTCTTTGATCAAATCAAAATCTTTCACTTTGAATCTTCTTTCATCCGGATACGCCCATTCCTTCAAATCTCGTCACCTTCCTCCGGTGTGCCAATCGGGGGCACCACACCGCGTTTTCGCACAGCCATTAGGTGGATGCCTACAATGCCAATTAAAATG
>DAIELO010000052.1 GCA_027341705.1 Caryophanales bacterium | reverse complement strand
AAATCGCCTTCCTAAATTCCTCAAATGGGGAAATTAATTATACAATAATGAAAGAGGGAGGTAACGATATTGATGATACGACAAGAACTCAGTATGCGTGTTCGCGATGCGCGGATCAAGGGTGGTCTTTCTGTAAAAGAATTAGCGGAAAAAGCGAATGTATCCGCTAGTTATATCTATGCGATTGAATCTGGGGCGCGTGGTACTCACATTGATAAGTTGAGCCGCATTGCGAACGCACTCGGTATATCTTTATACGATATTTGGTCAGAGGTCAATTACTAGAGTGTTATTCAATTGTCATTGATATATACTTGGTTTAGTAGTAAATCGGTACCTGTGTGTGAAAAACGTGTGAGAAAGGTGGTTGCTTGGTGTCAGAAATGATCGAATGGGAAATGAGAGATAGCGTTCTCTATTTGTGGATTAATCGTCCGGAAGTGTTGAACGCGATTAACCCTGAGGTGTTAGAAGCGCTTCGAGCAGGTTTTTTGGCAGCAAGAGACGATGCGAATGTGCGTGCGGTAGTTTTATCTGGAAGAGGTAGGGGGTTTTGTTCTGGACAAGAACTGAATCCTGCTATTTTGCAAAGTAGCGTTCAGGTCAGAGACATGGTGCTCGAAATGTACAATCCGGTAATCGAAGCGATGAAGAACCTGCAAAAACCGATCATCGCTAGTGTGAATGGTGTGGCGGCAGGTGCAGGACTCAGTTTGGCAATGGCTGCCGATTTGCGGATTGCATCGGATCAGGCGAATTTTTCAGTTGCGTTTAGCAAAATTGGGCTTGCCCCTGATAGTGGTGCTAGTTACTACCTGCCAAGGTTAGTAGGGCTTTCTAAAGCGATGGAATGGGCATTTTTAGGGACAGTGATCGATGCTGCCACAGCGTTGCAAACAGGACTTGTCAACTTTGTGGTGACAGCAGATAATCTGGCACAAGCAACACATGAACTTGCAGTTCGATTAGCGAATGGTCCGACGGTGGCATTGGGACTCACAAAGCGAGCGTTATATGAAGGTGTCTCAGGTGCATTAACTGATGCGTTAGAGCGGGAGGCACTTTATCAGCAACTCGCATCGGAAACACGAGATTTCAAGGAAGGCGTTACGGCATTTCAGCAAAAGCGTGCCCCATCTTATCAAGGGCACTGATCCACCATTCGTAAATCCGTCATCGTTGATTGCACGAATGGCTGGTGCGCGGGTACAATGAGGGTGGAGGGATACGATGACAACCGACACTTATCTTTCGGAACTGCGCCATCGAGGGTATCGACTGACAGGCAAGAGGCGGGAAATTCTGGATTACCTGTTTGATCACAATCGATATGTCAGTGCGAGGGAACTCATTGATTTTTTAAAACAAAAATATCCCACGATGAGTTTCGAGACGGTTTATCGCAATTTGCGAGTATTGCGAGACGAAGGAATGATTGAGGAATCCCGTTTTGACGAAGAAAGTAAATTCCGCATTGCCTGTCAAACGGGTCATCATCATCATTTTGTGTGCATTCGTTGTGGTCGTACAATGGTGCTGGGGCACTGTCCGATGCCAGATTTGGAGGACATTCCTGACGGGTTCACGGTGGTGCAACACCGTTTTGAAGTGCTGGGTTATTGTGTATCCTGTCGACATTCAAGTGAACCAGACGAGTCGGCTTCGGTCTCTAGAAAGGGATGATATTTTGCAATTGGACAAGCTTCGTGATCGCGCTGTCGATCAATTGTTTGAGGCCATGTTAAAACTAGAGACGATGGAAGAGTGTTATTTGTTTTTTGATGATCTTTGCACGGTAGGTGAAGTGCAATCGCTTGCTCAACGCCTTGAAGTGGCGCGTATGCTTAAAGGCGGCTTAACGTACAGCCATATTGAAGCGGAGACAGGCGCTAGCACAGCGACGATCAGCCGTGTGAAAAGGTGTCTAAATTACGGTTCGGATGGGTATCGTCTGGTACTTGATCGACTACAAAATTCTTGATTTGACGCAAGCTGTGTATCGGTGTTATAGTACCCATTGACATCGGAATGTAGCTCAGCTTGGTAGAGCGCACGGTTCGGGACCGTGAGGTCGCAGGTTCGAATCCTGTCATTCCGACCAATTATAACGAGAAAAAGCTGCCTGTTTGGGGCAGGTTTTTTTGTTTTCTACCAAAGCATATGGATCACTTCGTGAACTGTTCTGTCGCTAGATTGCTAATGCTTAAGCTAGCTAAGTGTTCTAGCTTTTCGGCAAGTGTAGTCAGATTTTCTGTGTTGTTCGCAATCTCCTGTAGTGAGGCAGTTAACTCCTCTGATACGGCACCAAGCTCTTGCGCGTGGGAAGCCACGTCACCGATGGATGATTGTAATCCATGGACAAATTTATTGATCGATTTGGCAGCTTCTTTATTGCTTGTCGCCATTTTTCGAATTTCTTTGGCCACGACATCGAATCCTTTGCCATATTCTCCTGCACGCGCCGATTCAATGGCAGCATTAAGCCCTAAAAGTTGGGTGTTATCAGCCACTTCTCTGATGAAACTCGCCATGCTATCCGCTTGTTCTGCAGTTTGCGAGGTATTGGCGGCAAGGTCATTTAGCGTTTGAGCATTAGCGGCCAAGCTTTTTGACACGGATAGTAAGCTTGCAATGGCAGTTCGAGTTTGACTGACGACGAGCGTGGTTTGTGAAGACATATTGTTCAATTCTGCTTCTTTTTTTATCGGATAGGCGGTGGCGATGGAGCCGATGACTTGGCCATCTTCCACGATTGGGACGGTAGCAGCAATATAAGGTATGCCGCTCACTGTCGCGGGGATTTCAGCGATGATCGTCTTGTTTTGCATCATTGCCTGATAGGTGCTTCCACCTTTTTCAAGAAGATCTCCGGGTTTGATGCCTACGTCAAGATCTCTAGCAGGAGTATAGGCAAGGAAACGTTCCCTGTCTGTTATAGTTAAAAGGGTAAGTTGCAAGGTGGCCTCGCTGAGTGCTGGTAAAAGTTGTGTGAGCGTTTTCAATGTATGGGACAATGTGATCACTCCATCTGGAATTTATCGTTATATATTATATTAAAATTACTATACACAATAAATGGTGAGTTTCATAATTGAAAGGGGATATCTGACTTGAGTACAATAGGAGTGACACCAATTGTCGGTGTGGTAATGGGCAGTGAGTCGGATTATGATACGATGGCACAAGCGATTGAAGTGTTACAAGCGTTTCATGTGGCATATGAGGCGGAGATCGTGTCTGCACATCGTACGCCAGACAAGCTCTATCAGTATGCAAAATCAGCCCGCGAGCGAGGGCTAAAGGTGATCATCGCAGGTGCAGGTGGGGCAGCTCATTTGCCGGGCATGGTGGCATCGATGACCATTGTGCCTGTGATCGGCGTGCCTGTGACATCAAAGGCACTAAACGGACTGGATAGCTTGCTTTCAATTGTTCAGATGCCTGGGGGCGTGCCTGTCGCAACAGTGGCGATAGGGAACGCAGGAGCAAAAAATGCTGGACTGTTAGCCATTTCTATGCTTGCTATGGCAGATGAAGAATTAGCAGA
The DNA here is from genome assembly GCA_027341705.1 of Caryophanales bacterium. Next base: position 4,019 of record DAIELO010000052.1, on the reverse strand, counting down.
TCGGCTTCATGCATATAGAGAAAATCAAACGATGCAAGTATTAAAGCAGTCGTTGCCCAGAAATGAGCGAAATTCCTTTATGTGACGGGATGTGTGGTAGTTGGCAAGACAAGTATTGGGGATCTTGGGTGCAGGGCAATTGGCTCAAATGACTTGCTTAGCTGGGCAAAAATTAGGGTTTGAAATGCATGTGTTGGCAAATCACGATAGTGAACCTGCAGCGCTTGTAGCAGACAAAGTATGGCTTGGCGATTTGCGAGACGAAGGTATCGTCAAGGAATTTGCAAAAGCGGTGTCCGCTTTTGCTTATGACACCGAACATTTGCCAATCTCTGCAGTGCGTTCGGGAGCTGAATTATCCCAAGCATGCCCCCATCCTGATTTGCTGTACGCTACGCAAAACCGTATTCGTGAGCGTGAATTATTACAATCATTACGCGTGCCAATGCCTAAGGTGGCTTTCATTCGCTCTGCGCAGGATGTAGCGTTAGCTAGTGGGTTCGGCTTTCCTTCTGTCTTGAAAACGGCCGAACAAGGATACGATGGTAAAGGCCAGTTGAAAGTAGAGCGTGCGCAAGATCTGCTGTCGTCTTGGGAGCAACTAGGTCAGGTGCCTTGTGTTTTGGAAGAGTGGATTTCTTTTATTAAAGAGATGTCGGTGATTATTGCAAGGGGGCGTCATGGCGATGTGCGCGTCTACCCAGTTATCGACAACGACCATGTGAACCATATTTTACATACCTCTTCTGTGCCATCTATGCTTCCTTTGCAGGTGCAGGAAGAAGCGACACAGATTGCCCAACATATTGCGGAGGATGTGCAATTAGTAGGACTTTTAGCAGTTGAAATGTTCTATACTTCAGAGGGAAGGGTGTGGGTCAACGAACTCGCGCCAAGACCTCATAATTCTGGCCATCATACGCAACTTTCTACAGTGACCAGTCAGTTTGAACAATTAGTGTTGGCAATGGCGGGTGAACGGTTGGGCGCTGTAGATGCGCGACCAGCTGTGATGCGAAATTTACTAGGTGATTTATTTATTGGTCAGGGAGCAAGTCAGGATTATTTGCGCCATGGCTTTATTTATCCTCCTGATGCAGACGTCAACGTCTTTTTTTATGGGAAAAATGAAGCACGGGCTGGCCGTAAGATGGGTCACATTATCGCTGTTGGGGACTCCCTACAAGAAGCGACTCAAAAAGCGGACGTGCAGTATCAAAGGTATCAATTTGCACACGAAGGGTAGGAGAAAATGGTGGCGGTTGAACACAATGAAGCCGAAACCTTACTTGAAGGGTTAAATAACGAGCAACGGGAGGCTGTTCAGTATACTGAAGGGCCTTTGTTAGTGATTGCTGGAGCGGGAAGTGGTAAAACTAGCGTCTTAACAAGGCGTATCGCTTATTTGCTAGAACATAATAAAGTGGTGCCGTGGAGTGTCTTAGCCATAACATTTACCAATAAAGCAGCAAAAGAAATGCGCGAGCGTGTGGCGAAATTGGTCGGCAGCGTGGCAGAAGATATGTGGGTATCGACGTTTCACTCCATGTGTGTGCGCATTTTGCGCCGAGAGATTGAATCATTGGGATATACCAACCACTTTACGATCTTAGATGCTGCCGATCAATTAACTGCAGTCAAACAAGTGTGTGATGAACAAAATCTTGATGTGAAGCGATTTGAGCCGCGAATGTTGTCTGGTGCAATTAGTAACTTTAAAAACCAGCTTAATACCCCAGATCGGGCACTAAAGATGGCAGGCAACAAGCATGAGCAAGTGGTAGCTCAGGTGTATGAACGTTATCAAACCAAACTCAAGGCGATAAATGCTTTGGATTTTGACGATCTGATTATGAAAACGGTACAGCTCTTTGAAAATTTCCCACAGGTTCTTGATTTTTACCAGAAAAAATTTCAATACGTGCTCGTGGATGAGTATCAAGATACGAACCACAGTCAGTACCGATTGGTCAAATTATTGGCGGAACGACACAAAAATCTCTGCGTGGTGGGGGACTCAGATCAGTCTATCTATCGTTGGCGGGGGGCAGATGTTAGCAACATTCTCTCTTTTGAACGGGATTATCCCAATGCAAAAGTGGTAAAACTAGAGCAGAACTATCGTTCGACAAAAATGGTATTGCAGGCTGCCAATGGCGTGATTTCTCAAAACTCTAAACGACCGGACAAAGTGCTTTGGACAGAGAATGACGAAGGCGTTCCTATTCGCTATTTTCGTGCGTATGATGGACAAGAAGAAGCTAGGTTTTTGGTGGATGAAGTGTATCGTAAAAAGCATGAGGATCAACTTGCTTATCGCGATGTGGCTGTGTTATATCGCACCAATGCACAGTCTCGGATGGTGGAAGAAATGTGCATTAAGTCGGGGATTCCTTATCACATCTTTGGTGGGCTCAAGTTCTATGAGCGCAAGGAGATCAAGGACTTGCTTGCCTATTTGCGTCTTATTGCCAATCCTAAAGATGATATCTCCTTTATGCGTATCGTCAACGTACCCAAACGGGGCATTGGTGAGGGCACAATCACTCGGCTGAATGAACATGCGCGAAACATGTCAGCGTCCTTGTTGGAGGCCGCACAGGATGCTGGATATTTGGGGCTTGCTGCACGATTTGTTGAACCGCTTGAAGGGTTTGCGAGTTTGATTCGGCAATTGGCAGCCATGCAGGAATTTATGAATGTTACCGAATTGACTCAAGAATTGTTAAATCGTAGTGGTTATCGTTCGATGTTAATCAAAGAGGGCTCGATTGAAGCGCAGACAAGGCTAGAAAACGTGGAAGAGTTGCTGTCTGTGACTAAAGATTACGATCAACGCAATGAGGCGGGTAGTTTGCTAGGCTTTTTGACAGACGTGGCGCTTGTAGCAGATGCGGATCAGGAGAAGGGATCGCAAGATGGCATCACGTTGATGACGTTACATAGTGCCAAAGGGCTGGAGTTCCCAATTGTCTTCTTGGTGGGCGTGGAGGAAGGGATTTTTCCACATTCACGTGTAGCGGTGGATCTTGCGGAAATGGAAGAGGAACGCCGGTTGTGTTACGTGGGAATCACCAGAGCGATGCGTGAATTGTATATCACGAATGCGCTCACAAGGACGTTATACGGTCAAACGAAAAGCAATCCTCCTTCACGTTTTTTAACTGAAATTCCATCAGATGCCATTGTAGAAGTGACGCACAAGCGTGTGGGGGCAGCAAAATCTCTTCGCGCGATTGGTGTAAAGGAAGGGAAGATGGAGCACATTCCAGATCATTTTGGCAACGTCAATGAGAATTGGAGTATTGGTGATCAGGTTGAACATCGCAAATGGGAATTCGGTGTGGTGACGGGAATGAGTGGCGAAGGCGAAAACTTAGAATTAATGATTATGTTTCCTGAACCGATCGGTGAAAAAAAACTACTTGTCAAATATGCCCCCATTCAGAAGGTGAGTGAAATTAATGAATGAGGTTCGTGAACAATTGGAGGCCATGCGCGCGACGATTCGCGAACTTGACTACCATTATCACGTGCTGGATCAGCCTTTAGTGAGTGATGTCGAATATGACCGATTGTTCCGGGAATTGGTGGCATTAGAAGCGAGCAACCCACAATTGGTGACGCCTGACTCACCCACGCAACGTGTGGGTGGGGTAATCATTGACGGATTTCAAAAGGTCAGTCACGCCACACCGATGCTGTCACTTGGCAATGCGTTTTCAGCGCAGGATCTGATGGATTTTGATCGACGAGTAAAAGAACTAAGTGGGAATGTGCCGAATTACGTTTGTGAATTAAAGATTGATGGCTTGGCCACCTCGCTCGTGTATGAAGATGGACTATTTGTGAGGGGTGCGACGCGCGGGGACGGCGTGACGGGTGAGGACATAACGGAAGGGCTGAAAACGGTGAGGGCGATTCCGCTTCGGCTTCGTGAACCGCTCACCATCGAAGTTCGAGGAGAGTCTTACATGTCGCACCAGGCATTTTTGCGTTTGAACCAAGAGCGCCAAGCT
>DAIELO010000051.1 GCA_027341705.1 Caryophanales bacterium | reverse complement strand
ACAGTGGGAAAAGTACATTTGTCTGGGATATTCGCATAGTCGATGAAAATCAGCGACTAGTTTGCGTGTCTCGATGCACCGTGGCAGTGGTACCACTGAACCCTAACAAGCATAAATTGCCGAATCCAGCAGGGAAATAGTAGACAATGCCCCTCAAATCCTTTAGTATACTAATATGCTAAAGGATTTGAGGGGATTATCGATGTCTGTGAATCGTTGGGTATGGCGAGAACTTGCGATTGAACAAAAAAATCAAATCATGACGCGGGCAAGCGCAGATATTAGCGATCAGGTGCAAACGGTGTTGCCCATCATTGAAGCGGTGCGACTCAGAGGAGACGCAGCGCTAATTGAGTATACGGCGCAATTTGATCATGTCGTGTTGCCCCAAAGTGGGTTACGTGTGTCTGATGATGAGTGGCAACGGGGATTAGCAAAAGTCACTGATGAAATGGCACAAACGCTGAGTTATGCGGCTCAAAATATTCGTCGATTTCACACGGCACAAAAGCCGGAACCAATTTGGATGATGGAAGTCGATCAAGGTATCATGGCGGGGGAAAAAGTGACTCCGATCACTGACGTGGCGCTGTACGTGCCGCGCGGTAAGGGGAGTTTCCCTTCCGTGTTGCTGATGTTGGGGACTCCTGCTGTAGTGGCGGGTGTGCCACGTATTATTGTGGTCACGCCGCCTAATGAGCAAGGCGAAGTCGACCCCGCGATACTGTATGTCGCACAACTTTTGGGACTCCGTGAAATTTACAAAGTGGGAGGAGCGCAAGCGATTGCCGCTGTCGCTTATGGAACTGAGAGCGTGCCCAAATGTGCCAAAGTGATTGGTCCTGGTAACCCGTATGTCACCGCCGCGAAACGATTGCTTGCAGGGATGATTGATCCTGGCGTTCCCGCGGGTCCAAGTGAAGCGATTATTCTCGCGGATGAGGGAGCCAATCCGCACAACGTCGCACTAGATCTGATGATTGAGGCAGAGCATGGGCCAGATAGCGCCTCCCTCCTTGTGACACCTAGTGCCGATCTAGCGACTGCAGTGGAACGTGAACTGATCCAATTGATCGGGGAAATTCAAAGTGATAAGCGGCGCGAGTTTGTCTCTACCGTGTTTGCGCGCTATGGTGGAATCCTTGAATTTGACACCATGAGTGAAGCGATTGATTTTGTCAACGCGTATGCGCCAGAACACATGGAGGTACAGGTGCGAGAGCCGTTCGCACTTTTGCCACAAATAGATAATGCGGGGGAAATTCTGCTCGGCGATCATACACCGATTACACTATGTAATTTTTTACTAGGGCCAAATGCAATTTTGCCCACCGGACGTAATGCGCGCACGATTTCTGCTGTCTCTATTCATGATTTTATGAAACGGTCTTCGATTGGTTATGTAAGTAAGGAAGGGTTTCAAAAAGTGCGTAAACTCGCTGCGTCGTTTGCCAAAATGGAAGGGTTTGAGACGCACGCCAAGGCGGTTGAGGAAAGGGAGTAAGGACATGGACAAGCACATTAAAGTGACGAGGACCACTAGTGAATCGACGATCACCATCTCGCTTGATCGAGAGCAAAGGGACCCAGAAGCGAAGAAAAAGCTGCGCACGCCATTGCCTTTTTTTAACCATATGCTAGAACATGTGCAATGGCGAAGTCAAACTAATATTGCGATCGATGTCGTACTCGACCATTTTGACTTAGTTCACTTGGTGACCGAAGACGTGGGCATCACGTTAGGGCGAGCGTATAAAGAGTATGTTGATCAGCACGTTGAGCTAGGGCTTGTAGGCTACGGTTATGCGTACGGTACGATTGATGAGGCATTGACACGGGCGGTCATATCTTTTGAAAATCGTGCGTATTTGGACTGGCAACCAGGTACGGTCGAGCTTTCTGAAGCGGTCGAGGGGATGCACAGCGAAGACTTGATCGCTTTTTTTGAAGGTTTTGTACAAGGTGCCGCTTGTACGTTGCACCTTGATTTGATCAAAGGCAGATCGCGCCATGGGCATCACATCTGGGAAGCGACTTTTCGGGCGTTTGGGATGGCATTATATGAAGCACTCGCTCCGCGGGAATGGCGACAACAAATGACGGCAGGCGTGGCAGGAGCGATCACCATGAGCACAGAAATTCGATGAGTAAAGAGCAAAAACTGTTGCTCTTTGATGTCGATGGGGTGCTGTTAAAAGAGCAAGGCTATTACCGGACGCTAGCCGTGACGTGCGCTTATTTTTACGAGCAGCAATGCACGCAATTTGGTATTATTCCACCACTTGATCGGCGTGCGAGCACGCAATCGCTTGCCGAGGTAGACTTGTTGCGAAGTGTGTTTTTGACTGATCCGTTGCTGGCTTTTTTACGAGATCGGGCACTTAATAGCAATTGGGATAAAACATACGCAATCGTACTTGCGATGAGGGGCTTGTCTGATGATCAGTTGCTGGCGCCAGGTTTAGATCAGTTCATATTCGCTATGTTGGTCGATGTTAAAGGAACTGGGACAAATTATTTGCGAGCGTTAGAACATAAAGTAGCCGTTTTTGATCAAGATATTTTCCAAAAAGTATATCAGGTATTTCAACAGGTGCATTTAGGATCATGGCCTGACACTCCGTTTTTGCGCGACGGGATGATCCAATTCGATGAAACCGTGGTAGATGTAGATCGGCTAATCAGCGTGTTGCAACAGCTGCATCATCGTGGATATCGCTTAGGGATTGGCACAGGGAGACCATTGCAGGAACTACTCATTCCGTTTGCCGTGCATGGTCTGATGGCGTATTTTGCACAAACGCAGATCGTGACCATTGATGATGTCAGAAAAGCAGAAAATGAGCAGGGCATCGCTCCCTTTACACTAGCCAAACCGCATCCTTATACCTACTTATTGAGGGCACAAGATTATTTGCCGGAAGCAGTATATGTAATTGGCGATTCGGTTTCTGATCAGTTGGCAGCTAGTGCCGCGGGATTTCATTTTATTGGTGTAGGAGCCCTTGCATCGTTTGCCACGCATGGTCACAAACCATTCGCTGTGGTTGAGAATGTGCTCCACTTAGTGCCGTTGTTCTAATCACTAATGGTAGGTGAGTGTAAGGTGTGCAGGACAGATAGCCAGGTCGATTGACTTTCTAGTCCTAAGTACCATGTCGCGATGCCAGCTAAGTGATCGTTCCTCGCTAATTCTGCAAAAAGCATTAGTGTTCGGTGATCTTCTAACCACATCTCATGCCATTTACCATGACTTTGATACGTCGTAAAATACACCCCTTCTTTTGCGTTCCAGACTAAACGTGAATGCAGTTGTTGCACGAGTTGACTTGCTTCACTGGTGGATAGCGCGACGCTTGAGAGCACCTTGCCTTGCTTATTCATTGTCCAGTCTTCTGAATAAAAAGGGATACCGAGGATTAACTTTTTGGCAGGGACTCCAGTTTGCAAAAAATCATTGACGGCAAGGTGTACCCATGGCAAAGAAGCGGTGGGGCCAGCATTGGGATCGCCCAACCAATATTCGTCGTATCCCATCAAAATGATATAGTCAGCGGCCTTGGCTAACGCCACATGATTATATGGTCCCGTGTTGATACCTGAGACGTAATCTGGAGGAAGATCAATCGACAGTTTGATGTGATTGGCGTGCAATTGACTTGCTAGCACCGTGACAAAGCGCGAAAAGTTCCAGCGATCCTGGGGGAGGAGTCCTTCGAAATCCAAATTAATTCCGTTTAGGTGATTCACTACGGACAGTTTGACGATGTGTTTGATTAGCATGTCTTGCTGGTCTTGGTAACGTAAAATAGAATGACTCAGTGTCCCGTTAAATCCATTATCCACCACTGCCCAAACTTGCAGGTGTTTTGCGTGTGCCTGATCAATCACCGTTTGTTCTGGCGTTCCTGCGATCGCACCGTTGCGACCATCGACGTGAAACCATTTTGGGGACAACACGTTGAGACCAGGCGTTTGATTGACGACTCCAGTGATAGCGGAAGCTCCCGTATCAAGAATCCATCCTAGCATCAAAGGATTTTTTGATCTACTAGTAGGCGTGATCGTGAGATTTGTCGCGTTACTTGTGGGCGCTGATGGATTTTTAGACATGAGTGACATAATTTCAAATGGGACAGAATAGAGTTTTGCAGCTTGGTTTAGTGAGGCAGGCACAAATGGCCAGATTGATCCACCACTAACGCGCAACAAAAACAGTGTCACGATGGCAATCAACATAATTGGAAAAGCTGATTGTGGAATTTTTCTATTTTTCATCTTTTGATTCTCCTGTGGTTAGGTCATCTGGGTATTAGATGTATGTGGGAATCTTGCAATCTATGATTTTTTTTGAGAGGGACTATAGTACTAGTACAAGAGGCCTAGACGTAGTACAATAAGATCGTAACTGGCCATAATCCATTTATAAGGGGTGTGCCACATGGCCGAAAGGCAAAGTCCATATACGCAGTCGAATACAATACGTGTGGCTGAGGATTTTTTGCGAAAGACTGTGCGCGTGGCAGATGATCCGTTTTTAGCCATTTCCGAGTCCTACCGTAAAACAGGCCAAAAATCTCCTATTCATCCCATGCAAATGGAGGACGAGGAAGACAAATAGGCAGGGTTAGCCCCTGCTTTTGAGAAACTTGAAAACGCTTACGCAATAAAAGGATATTCATGTAACCCACAGGTTGGACAATTGCTACGCGGTTCCCCTAATTGTAGTTCTGCAAATTCCCCTTTCCACAAATCGAGATGCCGCAAACGACTGACTACATTCGCGTGATCACCTAATAAAATTTTTAATGCTTCCGTTGCAGAAAGTGAGGCTACCACAGCGACGACTGGTGCGATGACGCCTACTGCATCACAGGTTTCCGCAGATTCATTGGCTTGCGAAGGTGGAAACATGCAGTGAAAACAAGGGCTGCGACCTGGGATGAAAGGGAACATCATGCCGCGACTGCCTACTGCTGCCGCATAGATCCAAGGAATGTTGTGCTTCATTGCCACGTCATTGATGATGAACCGAGTATCTAAATTATCGGTGCCGTCTAGAATCAAGTCAACGCCAGTCAGGTGCTCCTCGGCATTGTTCGCATTAATTCTGATCGTGCGCGGGTCGACTTCGATATGGTGGTTAATCGCCGACAAGTGCATTTTGGCAGCTATCGCTTTGTCTCGATGCACGGCTGCATCTTCCTCTGTGTATAACACTTGACGTTGCAAGTTGCTGATTTCCACTTGATCCGCATCAATGAGGCGAATCTGTCCAACACCTGATCGCGCCATGTGATTGGCGATCATGCTGCCAATGGCACCCGCGCCGACAATGGCCACGTGCGCTTCCCCTAACTTTTGTTGGCCCTTGCGACCAATGTGGCGAAATAGAAAATGGCGACTGTAGCGAAGGTTTTCTTCCGGTGTCATGATGCACACATCCTTTCTAGTGTTGGGATGGATTCCAGTGCTCGTTAGTTGCCCATTTTGCATCTCCGTTTTGAAAAAATTCCTTTTTCCAAATTGGCACGCGTTGTTTTAGTTCGTCAATGGCATAGTGGCCTGCTTGAAATGCGGCAACCCGGTGAGGGCTGGAGACGCCAATCAGCACGCTAGATTCGGCAGGATCAAGATGCCCTAGACGATGCCAAATGGCGACCACTACGCCTGGAAATTTGGCTTCACAATCTTCGACTAACTCGGCTAATTTTACTAGAGCCATTGATTCGTAAGCTTCGTATTCTAAGTACAATGTCTGCAAATCTCCCGTGATCTCTCTCACAATGCCAGAAAAAATAATCACAGCGCCAGCTTCTTTACGCAGCATCGCCTGATACATCACATCAATGGATAATGGCTCATGCTGTAACGCAGTTTTTTGCCATGCGGATGTTTCATTCTGTCCGCCGCTAACAGGAGGGATGACAGCGACCTGATCACCTTCGCGAACCGTTGCCTCAAGATCCGCGTATTGATCATTGATTGCAAACCAAGCGCGATCTAAAATTGCTGCAAGGGGTAGCGACTGTTTCATCAATGTTGCTTTAATTTTTGCAATAGTTAATGTTTCTTGGTTCTCGATCGTTAGTATCACGCGATCCGTACCGGCTGCTTCTGCCGCACCAGCAAACAGCAAAATCGATAATTCCATCCATCATCACTCTTTTATAGTTTTTAAAATTATAACCGATGTTAAATTTATTTGCGAGGAGCACGTACTATCGTTACACTTTGAATAAAAGGATCGATCATGAGGAGCAAGTAGAATGACTGAAGATTCAAGGAAATTACAAGTAGCCATTGTGACAGTTAGTGACAGGTCATATGCGGGTGTGCGAGAAGACAATTCAGGCCCAAAGCTAGCTGATTTTATCCATGAAAAAGGACAATTAGTGGTCGCGCGTGCAGTTGTACCTGATGAGGAAGAAGAGATTATCGCGGTGTTGCTCCAGCTTTGCAAGCAAGGGGTGCCACTTATTGTGACGACGGGCGGGACAGGGCTCACCCCTAGAGATGTGACGCCTGAAGCTACGCGCAAGGTCATTGACAAAGAAGTGCCTGGGCTCTGTGAAGAGATGCGCCGAAATGGACTCGCGCATACAAGGTATTCGCTTTTATCGCGCTCATATGCGGGCACTAGGGGAAAATCGTTAATCATCAACTTACCGGGAAGTCCGAAAGGGGCCGTTGAATCCCTTGAAAGCATTTGGGATGTGTTGCCCCATGCGGTAAAGTTATTGGTGCAAGAAGATGACTCGCATACCTACTAATCTTGTTTTTTGGAATTGGTAGTTCGGAATAAATCTGGACGCTTAATTCGTCCATGTTTTTTGTCCCGATAGTAAATAAATCCGCCAAGGTAGGCAGTACCGATGATGGCAAGCAACGCGCCTAGCACAAATCGCCACCACTGATCAGGCATGCCTGCCATTTGGTTGATCACGCCCACGCGGATTAAGCTAAAGCCGCCGCCAGCGATGAAAAACACGATAATTAGGACGAGCCACGAGGCTGCTCCTCTCATTGGGGCCACCCTTTCTTATACCTACTGATAGTACTATAGCGTGAACAGGTGAGATGAACAAACCTTTTTGTAAACAGGGAGGAAAAAAAATCATGATGCGCTTGCTGATCGTCGGTGCAGGGCGCGGTGGATTGCTGATTGCCAAAGCATTAGGCCGGCAAAAAGAGGTGCAGATCGTGGGAATGGTGGATATTAGGCCGGAAGCGCCTGGTATCGAATACGCAAGAATGCATCACATTCCCACAAGTACTGACTATCACCATTTTTTTACTGAGCATCTTGATTTCATTATAGAAAGCACGGGGCGCAAAGAGGTGTTTCTTGACCTCGCTGATAAAAAAGAACCAGGTGTTACATTGATTGCTGGAGATGTCGCAAAAGTAATTTTAAACCTGATTTTTCAACAAGGCAGATTAACCAGTGAACTGCGGCGCTCACGAAGTGAGTTGGAGATGCTGTTAAACGCTGCCTACGATGGGATGGTCGCAGTCGATCGTCATGGTCGAATCACACTTTTTAATGCAGCCGCAGAGCGAATGA
>DAIELO010000050.1 GCA_027341705.1 Caryophanales bacterium | reverse complement strand
GGTAAAGGCTCTTTGCGTCAGACTCGTCCGGACGATTACGGTGCAGCCGTACTCGAAGGTGTGATCAAACGTGTGTCGCAATTGGATCCGGCACTTATTGAAGATCTAATCATCGGTTGTGCTACACCAGAAGCAGAACAAGGAATGAATATGGCGCGGATTATCGCTTTGCGTGCAGGTCTACCTACGTCAGTTGCAGGGATGACTGTCAATCGTTTTTGCAGTTCTGGTTTGCAGACGATTGCGATGGCCGCTCAGGCTATTCAGACAGGCATGAACGAGGTGCTGGTAGCCGGTGGCGTAGAAAGCATGAGTCGATTGCCAATGGGGGGGTATAATATTTCTCCCAACCCGTATCTGGCTGAACATTATCCTGAATCGTACATGTCGATGGGTCATACCGCCGAAGAAGTAGCAAGAAGATTTCAGATATCGCGTGCGGAGCAGGACGAATTTGCCCTGAGGAGTCATCAAAGGGCAGCCGCGGCAATTGATGGGGGAAAGTTTAAGGATGAAATCATCCCTCTTGACATTACTCTCTCAGATACGGATGAAGCGGGTCGACCTCGCGTTAAACAGTTCGTGTTTGATACAGATGAAGGGGTGCGCAAGGATACGTCGTTAGAAGCATTAGCAAAATTAAAGCCAGCTTTTAATGTCACAGGTAGCGTGACGGCAGGTAATTCGTCGCAAACAAGTGATGGTGCGGCTGCACTTGTGATGATGTCTGCTGATCGCGCACAGAAAGAAGGATTGAAGCCTTTAGGGGTGTTTCGTTCCTTTGCAGTGGCAGGTGTTGATCCTGATATCATGGGTATTGGGCCTGTTGCAGCGGTACCAAAAGCGCTTCAAAAGGCTGGATTAACAATTGCTGATATGGATGTCATCGAATTGAATGAGGCATTTGCTTCCCAGTCTCTCTATGTCATAAGAGAACTAGGAATGGATCTTGACAAGGTGAATGTCAATGGTGGCGCTATTGCGCTTGGACATCCTTTGGGATGTACAGGTTCGAGGCAAACAGTCACACTTTTAAATGAACTACAACGTCGTGATGGACGTTATGGTTTGGTGACAATGTGCATCGGTGGTGGCATGGGTGCGGCGGGCGTGTTTGAGCGCGTCTAATAGATGGATTGATCAGCACTCAAAAAATGAGAGGAGATAATAAGCGATGAGTGAACAAGTCAGAGAATATGGTGCGGAATTTTTTGTTAAGACAACCAAGCCGGAGTTGGTGTTTACCCCCGAGGAATTTAACGATGAGCATAAAATGATCGCAAAAACGACGTTGGATTTTGTAAAGGGAGAAATTGAACCAGTAGGCGAACAGCTTGAACACCAAGACTGGGACTTGACGGTGAAATTGATGAAAAAAGCAGGGGATCTTGGTCTGCTTGCAGCTGATGTACCAGAAGCTTATGAAGGATTGGGTATGGATAAGGTGAGTTCCGCGCTGATCACCGAGAACATTACGCGTGGCGGTTCATTTGCGTTAACGCAAGGGGCTCACGTAGGCATTGGCACTCTCCCAATCGTGTTTTTTGGCACGGAAGCACAGAAGAAAAAATACCTGCCTGGCCTTTCTTCAGGTCAGAAATTTGCTGCCTACGCACTGACAGAACCAGGTTCTGGATCTGATGCGTTGGGTGCTCGAACGACAGCGAAATTATCGAAGGACGGAAAATTTTACATTCTAAATGGAACGAAGCAATATATCACCAATTCAGCGTTTGCAGATGTGTTTATCGTCTATGCAAAAATTGATGGGGAACAATTTTCTGCTTTTATTGTAGAACGTGATACACCAGGACTTACTACCGGCCCAGAAGAGAAGAAGATGGGCATTAAGGCATCATCTACACGCCCATTGATTCTTGAGGACGTGCAGATACCTGTTGAAAATTTGCTTGGTGAAGCTGGAAAAGGTCACCAGATTGCCTTCAATATTTTGAACATTGGGCGCTATAAGTTGGCAGTTGGTTGCGTAGGCGGTTCCAAAGCAGCCATTGAAACCTCGTTGACCTATGCCAAAACACGAGAACAGTTTAAGCAACCGATTTTTAATTTCCCATTGATTCAAGGCAAAATTGCTGATATGGCGGCACGCACTTACATTGCGGAAAGTGCAGTATATCGCACCACTGGTGCCATTGACAACGCATTGTCTGAATTAGATTTGAGCGGTGCTTATTCAGGTTCTGAATCAGCTAAGGCGATTAGTGAATTTGCCATTGAGTGTTCAATTAATAAGGTGCTTGGTTCAGAAGTATTAGATTTCGTGGTAGATCAGGGCGTGCAGATCCATGGGGGTGCTGGGTTTATTCAAGATTATCCGATTGAACGCATGTATCGAGATTCGCGTATTAACCGGATTTTTGAAGGGACGAACGAAATCAATCGTTTGCTTATCCCTGGCACGCTGATGAGAAAAGCGATGAAAGGGGAAGTGGCATTACTGCAAGCTGCGCAATCATTGCAAAGTGAATTGATGGGCATGATCGAGCCAGCAGATGAATCGGCAGTGCTTGGTCGCGAAGCATTTGCGGTGGAAATGACTCGTAAATTGATTTTGCTCGTAGGCGGGATGGCAGTTCAGAAGTATGGAACCAAACTCGATCAGGAGCAGGAAGTCCTATCGAGTATGGCAGACATGGCTATTTATCTTTATGGCATGGAAAGTGGACTGGTGCGCGCACAAAAGGCGTTGGCTAGTGGTGCTGTGCATGCGGAATTGCAGGCTGACTACGTTCGTCTCTATGTGGCGCAAACGTTCCCGTTAGTTGAACAGTTTGCAAAAGATGCGGTGACTGCCATGGAAGATGGTGATACTTTACGTACGACTCTTTCTGTGGTAAAAAAATTAACTCGTTATATGGGTCCCAATACGGTCGTATTGAAACGCAGCATTGCAAAGCGTTTGGCAGAGGCAGAAAAATACCTCGCTTAACCTATTAACTGATGAGCAGGGCTTAAGATATTCGGTGCTAGCGCTGACGATGGTCGCTGGAGCCGTGGATCTCAAGTCCTGCTTTTTTACATCCACCTAGTACAAAGCTTAATTGGCTAATGAATGTAACAGCGGCATCCAAATTTTTCCGTTCTACTGTTACATCAAATGCAGAGATAACATCTATTTTGCTCTTTGGCCTTTGTGTAGGCTGCTGATAATTGACGATATGACTTGATGTGATATGTGGCAAGGCTGGTACTGGCAGTATGTGATGATTTAGTATTGGGCTAGGATCAACAGCGTCAATGTGTCGAATGTTTCTTTGTGCAATATGTCCTAATGGTGTTTGTGAATGTTCTGTGCGCCAAACAGGAAATTCTCCACGAAACATGATATCCTTTTTAGGGAGAAGGTAAATCATTACGTTCTTCCTTACTCCAAAATCTAATGCTGTTTTGACTCGATTATAAAAAACATCGATGCGATGACCTGAGATAGCGCCCCCCGTATCATCAGCAATGCGCAATCCAAGACCTGGAATGTAGACAGGTGTTCCATAAGGAATTACTTGGGGATCAACAGCGATCGAGAGTCCTTGTATTGCTTTTTGACCTGTAGAAGTGATGTCATACCCTTTTTCACCGGGCCATTTTCCTGTCGATTCATATCCGGCAGTATAGGCTGTAAGCGTGCAAATAATTGATTTTGTTGCAGATGGAAGAGGCAATGATGTTGCAGGTACGAGCAGGTGCTCACCTACGTAAATAAAGTTTGGATTCGGCAGTGTATTGATGCTAGTAATAGCTTGGGTGGACGTATGAAATACGTGCGCAATTGCAGATAGTGTGTCGCCTTTTTGTACAATGTAGATTACATTCTGGTTGGATGATGAATCCATGGGATCGGAATTTTTTCCAAAAGCAACACTAATTGTATAGCTGCAAACGGTAAGAAATACAAGCACGATGATTAGGGATAACTGATGCTTGAATCTCATAAAATGGCTCCTCTCTTTATTTGCTTGATAGTATGTACTAATTTGATAAATGCTAAACCTTGTGAATATTAGATATTTGTAGATTGGGGGAATTGGGGTGCACGCTACTACGATCATTGGTCTGGCGATACTTATCGTTTTGTTAGGGGCAGGTTGGGGGACTTTCCGAGTACATCGCAAAGGGGATTTTGCATTTCGAATAAAAAGGTTGCAAAAAAGAACTGCCATATTAGTGTCGAAGATCATGGAATTTGAAAGTGAATCAGATTATTTTGCGCTCTATGAAAATGCACAGGATAAAAAAACGATTCAATTTGTGGAATCTGCGATGGAGGAAGTCAACGAACTGGCAGTGGGGGTGAGTGATCATCTGAAAACTTTATTGAGGCGTGCGAACAGTCCATTTGATTTTACTGACCTTTATGTGGATATCGGGATTCAGGAAGAGAAGCTGGAAAAGGCGGAAGCGAAATTTCAAGAGGCATCTGTTAAGCTGAAGACGTTGCCAAAACTATAGATGATTTGTATGAAGAAGGGCTGGTTGATTGACCAATTTTATGATAATATAGTATTGACTGAGCGCTCGATCGGAAGAGTGGGAGGAGGAGAGCCATTTGAAAGCGATGGGGCCGATATCAACACCTGTAAAAGATCCTGAGTTGGTTCGCATTCGCCGTGACCAGATCGTGACGGCCGCGACAAAACTTTTTGCACAAAAAGGGTATCATAGAACGACGACCCGTGAAATCGCCCGCGAAAGTGGCCTTGGAACAGGCACATTATATGAATATGT
Source organism: Caryophanales bacterium (assembly GCA_027341705.1). The sequence continues at coordinate 2,876 of DAIELO010000050.1, read as the reverse complement.
AAACTCCAAAGAAGATATTTTGTATCTAGTTTGCGACATGATTCATACGCAAGTGGAAGATCGACTGAAAATGGTCAGCCCTCATGGCACCCATATGATAAACAGGCTACCACTGATACTTAACGGTTTTTTTCGAGTAATGGATGAACTTCAGGAATGGGTATTGTTAATTTACCAAGAGACGAAGTCTTTACCTAACGATTACCTTGAATATGTTCTGGCTCGCGAAGAAAAAATCACTGATTATTTTGCTGATTTGCTTCAAATCGGAATTCAGGACGGTTCTTTTGTGGTCGAACCAGAGGTAGTTTCGTTGATGGCTCATAATATCGTGGTGTTGGGGCAGATGTGGGCATTTCGGCGGTGGTCATTGCAAAAGAAGTATTCGCTAGACACGTTTACTGAGACACAAACAACCTTGTTGATGAGAGAACTCGTTGCACAGGTCAAATAAGAAGGGGGACTTACCATGGAAACCGAACAATATCATCCCGTGCATTTGGTGCGGTTTGTTACCGCAGCAAGCCTTTTTGATGGGCACGATGCTTCAATTAACATTTTTCGTCGTTTGTTGCAATCTAGTGGTACTGAGGTGATTCATCTTGGACATAATCGGTCGGTACAAGAAATTGTTGATGCCGCGATTATGGAAGATGCACAGGCTATTGCCATCAGTTCGTACCAAGGTGGACATATAGAATTTTTTAAATACATGATCGATATGTTAAAAGCTCGTGGTGCCGATCACATTCGCGTGTTTGGTGGTGGTGGTGGCGTCATTGTGCCACGAGAAATCGAGGAATTACACGCTTACGGGGTGGCGCATATCTATTCGCCAGATGACGGACGTGACTTGGGGTTGCAGGGCATGATTAATGACATGCTGAGAAAATCCGACTGGCCTACACCCAAAACGCATGCGAGCAAGTTTATAGAGGGCAAGGAAAGACTGACCATAGACTCCACATTGGCCATTGCCGAACTGATTAGTATGGTGGAAGAGAATGTTGGCCAACAGGTGGCTAACACGAGTGTTTTGGAAAGCGTTCAACATAGTCAAACGAAAGATAGTGTGATTGTGGGCATCACGGGTACGGGAGGAGCAGGTAAAAGTTCGCTGACAGATGAACTTGTCAGGCGTTTTTTGCGGGATTTCCGCGATAAGACTGTCGCGATATTATCTGTAGACCCTTCACGGCAAAAAAGTGGGGGAGCCTTGCTTGGTGATCGTATACGCATGAATGCGATTCATGATCAACGGGTCTATATGCGATCCCTTGCCACGCGCAAATCCCACACTGAACTATCAGTCGCGATCGTCGATGCAATCCAGGTGGTAAAGGCTGCTGGCTTTGATTTAATTTTAATAGAAACAAGTGGAATCGGGCAGGGTGACGCGGCGATTTCGGAGATTGCGGATGTAAGCATGTATGTCATGACCTCAGAATTCGGTGCTCCTTCCCAACTGGAGAAAATCGACATGCTCGATTATGCCGATCTTGTCGCGATCAATAAATTTGATCGCAAAGGTTCACATGATGCGCTTCGCCATGTGCAAAAGCAAATTCAACGCAATTTCAATCGATTTCATGAATCGCTTGATGATATGCCGGTCTATGGCACGATTGCGAGCCAATTTAATGATATAGGGACCAATACACTATATCAGGCCATGTTGCGTATCATCAATGCAAAAAAAGGCTGTGCGTGGGATAGTACGCTGTCATTGCAGACAGGTATTCCTAGTCGCACCTCACTGATCCCCGGTGAACGCGCTCATTATTTATTAGACATTGTACAAAAGGTGCGAAATTATCGCGCAGAGATCGAAGATCAGGCGAAACGGGCGCGCATATGGTATCAACTAGAAGGTGCGAGACAGGCATTGGCTGATGAATCTGAATCTGTTCTGCGTGTAATTGATCAGAAAATCACGGAGACTACGGCCAGCTTAAATCCCCAAACATTGGCTGATATTGCATTGTATGCAGAACTTGTCGCTCTTTACCATAAAAAGGAATTGGTGACTGTCACGCGTGGCAAAGAATTGCGGCAACCGCTGTTTACCCGTTCACTGTCCGGACTCGATATAGCAAAAGTTGCTGTTCCTAAAATTGATGATTACGGGAATGTTGTCAGGTATATGGGACTGGAAAATGTTCCAGGTGCATTTCCATACACCGCAGGGGTATTTGCGCTTAAACGCACGGAAGAAGATCCGCGACGTCAGTTTGCAGGAGAAGGCACACCGGAGCGCACGAATCGCAGATTTCATTTTTTGTCAAAAGAAGATCACGCCAAACGATTGTCTACTGCGTTTGATAGTGTCACGTTATATGGAGAAGATCCTGCGGAACGCTTAGATATTTATGGGAAAATCGGGGAGAGTGGCGTCTCCATTTGTACGCTTGAGGACATGGAAATACTTTACTCAGGTTTTGATCTAGTGGATGCCAATACGTCTGTTTCGATGACCATCAATGGTCCTGCGCCGATGATTCTGGCAATGTTCCTAAACACAGCCATCAATCAGCAAATGAGCAAGCGGGAAGTGGAACTTGGGCGCGCCTTGACTGTCGAGGAAGCGCATGCAGTGAAAACTGATACCTTGCATGTGGTCAGAGGTACCGTGCAAGCTGACATTCTCAAGGAAGATCAGGGACAAAATACATGTATTTTCTCCACTGAATTTGCCCTTCGCTTGATGGGGGATATCCAAGACTATTTTATCAAAAACCAGGTGCGCAACTACTATTCTGTGTCGATTAGCGGCTATCACATTGCTGAGGCAGGAGCCAATCCGATAACACAATTAGCTTTTACATTGGCGAATGGATTCACCTACGTAGAGTACTACCTCAGTCGTGGAATGGATA
>DAIELO010000004.1 GCA_027341705.1 Caryophanales bacterium | reverse complement strand
CTAAAAACCGGGAAGCAAGTTCTTCATCAGTTAAAAACGGTTCCCGTTCCAGCGTAGTTTGCAACTCACTCAGTCGCATTTGACGATTTTCATGTCTCAAATAACGACACCCCAACTCATTTTGCGCTTTATATGTAATATGTCAACCCTGCTAACAAGATAAAAAAAAGAGCGTCAACGACGCAATCACGCCTCGACTCTCTTTTTTATGACTAGGCACGAACTTGACGTCCGTTATAATAACCGCAGCTTGGGCACACGCGATGCGACATCTTTAGTTCGTGACAATGAGAACATTCAATCATCCCCGGAACTGTCAACTTAAAGTGCGTCCTGCGAAGCCTTTTGCGAGTTTTCGAAGTTCGATGTTGCGGTACTGCCATATTTTCCACCTCCTAAATCAACTAATCACTATCTTTGTCTATACTCATCTCATCAAGTACTTGAGCCAGCACCTCAAGTCGCGGATCGATCGGCTTGCGATTACACCCACATTCCCTGATGTTCAAATCCGCGCCGCAAACAAAGCACAACCCCTTACAGTCTGCATTGCAAACTGGATTTTGCTGCAGCGCGAGCAACAGTGCTTGTTCAACATAGGAATCCATGTGAATCATCGGTTCGCTTATGAAAATAATTTCATTGTCCTCATCTTCTTCATTGACCGGCAACTGCGAAAATTGTTCATGGAGCGTTGCCGTAAGCACACTAGAAAATGGAGATAAACACCTTACACAGCGATACACCACAGTGGTTTTGAGTGTTGCATCCACTGTCATCACATGTCCACGAACTACAGCATTGCCAACCACCAAGACAGGTTCAACACTTACCACATCAAGGCGTTCTGGGTACTCCAAAACCACTGGTACTTCTCCTGCCAAGAGTGTGCCTTCGGGTTTTGACGCTAATAACCAATCAATGTCCACGATGGTGTTCACTCCATTCATAACAGCAAATAGTATACAAACAGCGAGAGCATGTGTCAAACATTTAAGTAGGCTTTCCCGTTTTTAGTGGGAGTGATTTCAAAATACGAACGGCCTCTGCCAAGGTGTGAACGGGAATTACTTTAATATTCAAATGTAGATTTTTAACTGTCTGTTCAGCATGAATTTGATTGGTGTCTCCTTTTTTTGTATCTTGTGGAACCAAAAAATACTGAGCACCTGCAACACTTGCCGCAACCACCTTATGTTCCACCCCGCCAATTTGTCCGATCGTTCCGTTGGCGTCAATGGTCCCCGTACCGGCGATTTTGTACCCGTCTGTTAAATTTCCTCCACGATAAAGCTGATTGACGATTTCCAACGAAAACATAAATCCGGCAGAAGGTCCATCAAGATTGCCTGTGCGAATGCTCACATGGTATGGACTTGATACTGACTCCGCTACACTAGGTAGTATACCAATTCCGGCACGCGTTGTGTGTGATCCTGGAAGAGCAGTTAAGTTGATGAGCTTTACCCTAACTGTTTTTACCTGCTTACCTCTACGAATGGTAAGTGTTACCGTTTGCCCTACACGATCATGTTGCAATGCTGATATCAATTGTTGCGGATCGCGAATGGACTGATGGTTAATAGCAAGGATAATATCCCCATCCCGTAACAAGTGCTGCGCAGAAGAATTAGGCTCCACATACATCACATAAACGCCCACTGATTTTACGCTAACCGGCAAATGCAAGTAACGTAGTGCAGCAATTTGCGCATTTTGGTGCGAACTCTGCATCATGTACGCTTCAATCGCGTTATATTCATTGTCAGGCAAACCAGCGCTCACCTCTTGCACCGATAAAATCTGGTGATGAGGTATGGTCAGGCCAAATAAAAATTCATAGATATTTTGCGTGTACAAGACAAAAACAGAAGTGAGCATAAACTCCCCTTTTGCCGTCTTATGTCCGCCTTTTACAGTGATGATTGGTGAAAGAGGTTGCGCTTCCCCTGGTGAGAAAAAGTAATATGGCATTGGAATGAATACCAAAATAACTAAAATCACCACACCAATCGCTGCACCCAACCATGCGAAACGTGCCATCGAGCGTGTTTTGTGTCTACTTTTCTCTCTCTTCATTTGCTGTCTGCACCTCTCCATTCATCAAGCAACGAGAGCAACTGTGAAAGTGATTTTTGCATCGCGGTTCGTCCTGCCACAATCGCTTTTTGTGCACGAGAAAACGCAATTGAGCTCATCAAATCCAATTCCGGCCGCACAACGAAGTCCGCGTCCAAGATGCGATAGCGAAACACTTCTCGCTCCATAATATCAATCGACTGGACGATCACGTCAACAACATTTCTGACGGGCGGCAATTTGTCAAATAGCCCCACATCTACCGCAATCACGAAATCCGCGCCAAGATCACGTGCCGCCTTGATTGGCACACGATCGATCACACCTCCATCCACCAGCAGACGACCATTAAACTTGTGCGGAGTAAACACGCCTGGTATCGCCACACTGGCTCGTACCGCTTCGTGTATGGGACCTTCAGTAAAAGTAACACGTTCCCCTTGTTCTAAATCAGTCGCGACAATCGCAAGCGGTAATATCGTGTCAGCAAAATTCATTTCTTTTGTCAAAAGCTTGATTAACCGATGAAATCGTTCACCAGCGATGACTCCCATATGGGGAATAGTGACATCCATCCATTGTGACACAGGAAGATGACAGGCAAGTTGTTCCATCCGTTTCACAGGTGCGCCCGTAGCATAAATGGCACCGATCATGCTTCCCATGCTTGATCCTGCAATCATATGAATCGGCACCTTTGCCTCTTCCAATACTTGCAACACACCAATGTGCGCAAATCCCCTTGCACCACCACTACCTAAAGCCAGTCCGATACGCGGTTTTTGCACGACAGTACCCCCTCTCCATTTGACGCGGGGAGCTACCTTCATTGTCAACTAAAATCTTGCGGATAATCCTCGTATTTTTTTATTAGTGCATCATTGACGATCGCAGGAACAAAACGCGTGACATCGCCACCGTGGCGTGCAATTTCTTTGATGATGCTTGAGCTCAGGTAAGAGTATTCGTGGTGCGTGGGAATAAAGATCGTTTCCGAATCAGGATCGAGCTCCCTGTTCATTGACGCAAGCTGTAGCTCACTTTCAAAATCACTGACCGCCCGCAATCCGCGGATAATAAAACCAGCCTGTTTTGCCTTCAAATAATTGACTAATAATCCCGGGAAATGATCAACTGTCACAGTGGGCAGATGACTAGTTGCGTTAGCGATAAATTCCATTCTTTCTTCTACAGTAAATAGCGGTTCTTTGCGTAAATTCACGAGCACCGCCACGATCACTTGATCAAAAATCCTTGCTCCTCGTTCCACAATATCCAAATGACCTTTTGTTATCGGATCGAAGCTGCCGCCATAGACAGCGATTCGCGGTAAATTCATCTCTGTTAATCGACCCTTCCTGCGTAAACTTGGAGCTTTTTATAGATGCAAATGCGCGTTGCCCCGTATTCATTACTCTTTACAAGCTCAAGCGAAGCAATAACGGGAATTGGTGTACTTCGATCCATTTCTGCCACCACCGTGGCTCCATCGCTTAATAACTGGTGTTCAACAAGCGAGCTAAGTGCCATCTGCAAAACACCAAGCGCATACGGAGGATCCAGAAATACCAGATCAAATACATCGTCACCACTCAACCGTTTAATCGCCTTCTCATAATGCAAAGGAATAATTTTCGCCATTTGTTCTGCTCGTAGTCGCTCCACATTGCTACGAATGATGGTTCCACTTTTGATATCGACAAAAACAGCAAAATCCATCCCGCGACTAAGCGCTTCTAACCCCAACGCTCCAGATCCAGCAAACAGATCCAAACACTTTCCGCCTGTAAAATAAGGCCCTATCATTGAAAACAGTGCTTCTTTTACACGGTCTCCCGTAGGTCTTGTCTGCTTGCCCGGTGGAGCATTAAGAGGGCTTCCTTTCCATCTTCCTGCAATGATCCTCATGCCTTGGCACCCCTACATGGTACTGTATCATACATTCTCATACGAAAGGTATAAAAACACCCTCTGATGTCGAGACTTGTGGATAGCGACGTAGATCGTCGTGAAGGCAACCAAAAAGAGATTCACACTTCTCTTTTGGTTTCTCCTCTCCCAGTAGCCAAGTACGATCATACATAATCGTACAAGGCAACCCCCTTCGCATACCCGGGCGAAGGGGGTTATTTTGCAACGCCAATCGCCGCTCTCGCCTTGATGTAATCACCTTTTTTAATATTGAATTCCACCATACCTCGTTCAAAAATCAAGATCACAGTACTGCCCATCTCAAACCAGCCAAATTCTTCACCTTGGCGATAGGATTCGGCAGTATGCCACTGGATACTGCCGACAACAGTTGCTCCCACCGGCACCATGGCATACAAGCCTTTTACAGATTGCAAAAATGCCACCACACGTTCATTCTTGATATACAGTCCAGGTATTGCCTTAATTCCCCTTTGATTCACTGGAAAATAAGCGCCGGCTACGCGATAGATGCGTCGTAAAGTGGCTGCAATGGGAATGTGAATGCGATGATAATCGCGGGGACTTAAATATAAGGTGACGAAATCACCCTCAGCAAAGTTTTCAGCACCCTCGGTCAGCAATTCTTCCAAAGCATAGGTTACCCCTTTTGCCTGCAGCGCCTTACCTTCTTTAATGGTGCCAATTTCCATAACGAGTCCATCGACAGGAGAAAGAACGAGCCCTTGTTCGTCAGGCATCATCCGCGCGCCTGTTTGTAACTTGCGCGAGAAAAATTCCACAAATGAACGATATTGCTGCCATGGTTTCTCCGCATCGGCAGGATTAATTTTGTAGAGCAATAGATAAATGGGAATAATCCATCGACTGAGTGGACTTTTCGCCAGTTGACCAACCACGTAAGTGAAGGCACGCGTCGCCAACAATGGCAAGACAAAGTGCTGATCGATCGTGTGTTTATGCATCGGCATGCCCATCCACCTGTTCGAGCACTACTTGTCTCAGCGCACTGTACGCTGGGAGCAGCCAGAAATCCTCTGCATTTAGCCATTCTTGCACCACAAGACGAGCAGTTTGCATCGCCTTCATATCGCGAATCACATCACCTACCGCAAAGATGGGAATCCCACTCTGGCGCTCTCCAAACGCTTCCCCAGGTCCACGCAGGAGAAGATCTTGTTCTGCTAGATAAAATCCATCGTCACTTTGCAAAAAGGCCTCTAGACGAGCTTTGCCATAGTCACTCTCAGGGCGAGCAATGACCACACAGTGAGCAGGTTCATTAGAACGTCCGACGCGACCGCGCAACTGATGCAAGGTGGCCAATCCAAAGCGATCACCGCCATAAATCAGAATGACTGTCGCATTGGGCACATTCACGCCTACCTCAATGATGGTGGTGGCAATCAACACCTGCACTTGTCCACTTGTAAAGTCGTCCATCACGCGCATCCGCTCTGCTTCAGGCTGATTGCCATGTACTAAACCGAGCACAAAACCAGCCAGTTCCTCTTCCAGTTTTGTAAACAATGTTTGGGCACTGTAATCATCATCTGTCACGACTTCTGGTGGTGCAATTCGCGGTGCAATGACAAAAGCCTGCTTGCCACGGGCCAGTTGATTACGCAAAAAACGTAGCACCTGCTGTTCTTTTGCTGGATCTATCAGTTGTGTGTTTACAGGTATCCGACCAGGCGGCAATTCACGTAGCGCCGAAACCGACACATCGCCATAAACGGTAAGTGCATAGGTTCTTGGGATGGGCGTAGCTGTCATCTGCAGCACATCTGCCGCCTCCCCTTTCATGCGCAAAAGTTTACGCGCTTGCACGCCAAAGCGATGTTGTTCATCAATGACTACCAGTCGCAAACGAGGGATGGACAGATCTGCTCGCGTCAGCACTTGGGTACCGATAATCAGATCCAGTTCCCCAACGGCTATTTGTGCAAAAAGCCGTTCTCTTTCTTGTGTTGAAAAAAGCCCACTGACATAGCCCACACGCACCCCTAACGGTTCGAGCAATTGCTTGGCCGAGTTAACGTGTTGCCAAGCCAATACACTTGTCGGAACCATCATCGCTGTCTGATACCCCATCTTGGCAAGCGCAGCCACTACTGCAAAGACCACCAGCGTCTTGCCTGCCCCTACTTCACCGTGCAACAAGCGATGCATCGGTAAATCTGCAGCGATATCCGCGAGTATTTCTGCAAGTGCTTCTCGTTGGCCATTAGTAGGAGAAAAAGCAAGCGTACCAAAAAAATCCTCTGCGTATGCTTGTAATAACGGCATTGACAACGGTTGTTGACGATATTGTTCACGGTTTTTGCGAAAGCCCTGAATTTCAAGCTGAAATCGTAAAAATTCTTCAAAAACAATTCTTCTTCTTGCTTGCCTAAGCGCTTCCTGATTTGCCGGCTGATGCATGTTCACGACCGCAGTTTGCAGTGTCACTAATCGATATTTGTCGCGCAAGAGTTCCGGCAAATCCTCCCCTATTTCCACCGAAAAAATATGTACGCCTTCTTGAATGATTTTACGCAACATAAGTTGTCCCCAATACGGATTCGCACGATAAACAGGGATGATCGTGGGAGTTGATGTAGTGTGACGCATCATCTCATAACGGGAAACTACTATCGTATTACTCTTATGGTCGAATTTACCTTTTAGCCGAAGCAAAATACCGTCTTTTAATTGATGACGTAAGTACGGTTGATTGAAAAAAAGCGCCTTCACGCGTTCATCGCCATTTTTCACCCAAGTGCTAATCGTGTTCATCCGTCCGCGCATGCGCACCGTCGCGACACCGTCCACAAAGAACACCGCATCCACTTCTGGATTGCTGTCCCTTAGCCACCGGTCATTTGTTTGTTCATAGCGAAACGGGTAGTAAAAAAGCAAGTCAAATACATTGTGAATTCCCAATTCGGCAAGTCTATTCGCCCGTTCAGGGCCGACGCCGGGTATGAGATGAACGCTTTTGGTTTTCAGCGACTCTCGCCAATCCGGCACGATCACCCTGTTTACGACCTCCCTGTCAGCAGTTAGTTCAACAACAACGGTGGTGGAGTATTCAGAATCTTGACCCCTTGCACACTAATGTTGACCTGATCAGCAACAAGTCCTAGAGAATCTTGTAACGCAACATTGACGTTCTCACGCAATCGATCGGCCACGTCTGGAATTCGCGAACCATAGTTCACGATGATATACAGAATAATCTCTAGCTTATCTACTAGCGAGCGAATTTCCACTCCTCGCGCCGGATCTTCCCTACCAAGCAACCCTGTTAAACTATCCCTGACGTTTCGACGAGGCGCCATATCCGCGACCCCATATGTATCTAACGCTGCCATTCCAACGGCCGAAGCGATCACCGCTTCAGTAATGGTGATTTTCCCATACTCAGTATTGATTACAGTTGGCATCTAGCTCACTCCTTAACGATGATTCTTTGTTTTAGTTTACTACAGACAAATTAAAATTGCACACGCCAACACCGTATGCTATGATAGACGAGTTATTTAGACGAAAAAGGGGGGTGTGACATGGCAAGACGTTGTGAAGTATGTGGAAAAGGCCCCAGCGTCGGAAATGCGGTCAGCCACTCGCACATCCTGACAAAGCGAAGATGGCTTCCCAATCTCCATGAAGTACGCGTTAATGTGAACGGCACTGCGAAACGCATGCGCGTTTGCAGCCGTTGCTTAAAGGGCGGTAAAGTAACACGAGCCATCTAAATTATTATTTTTTATAAAAAAAGCACCGCATTGGGTGCTTTTTCTATTATCTATTTACTTATCCACGTCCCCGCGCACCGAGCAGCGCTCTGATGATTCCCCCTAGAAATCGTGGTAATTTGATTGTATAAAAACGCACGATTCTCCCCCCCGCCAGCTTGAATCCTTCTCCGCCATACATACTCATTCACTATATGATACGGTGATCTTCAATGTGCCTAGAAGCGCCGAAGTGATGTAATCCCCTCTTCTAGTGAACTTGCACGAAAAACATGAGCCCCTGCCACAAGCAAATTTGCTCCTGCTTGTACACACTGCCTTGCAGTCTCAGGAATTATCCCACCATCCACTTCAAGCAACACATCAGGATTCCCATAGGCATTCAATTTTTCCCTGATAGTATGTATTTTATGGAGTGTTGATGGAATAAATGCTTGCCCACCAAACCCCGGATTTACCGACATCACCAAAACGAGATCTAACAGGTCGTACACATAATCGATCACGTCTGCTGACGTTGCCGGATTCATCGCAAGACCAGCCTTAGCACCAAGACTTTTAATTTGTTGAAGTAAGCGTTGCAAGTGGTGGGTGGACTCGGCATGAACAGTCAAAATGTCTGCGCCTGCCTGATAATAATCACGCAATGATAATTCAGGATTTTCAATCATTAAGTGCACATCAAACGGCAATGAAGTATACGACCGCAAAGCTGCAATCACTGCTGGCCCAATCGTTAAATTAGGCACAAAGTGACCATCCATCACGTCAATGTGGATCATATCCGCGCCTGCTCGTGTCAAATCCTCAATCGTTTTACCCAGTGCGGCAAAATCCCCAGACAAAATCGACGGTGCCACTAACACATTCATGTATAACGCCTCACTTTCAATTGTTTCACTTCTGCCAAAAGGTGCAGATAACTCTGATAACGACTAGGTGGCAACTGATGTTTTTCATATGCATCACGCACCATGCACCCTTGTTCACTTTCATGCAGACAACCACGAAACTCACATTGATTGGCCAATGTTAACACATCTCGAAACATTTCCTGAACCTCTATTGGTTCTACATTGGAAAATGAAAATTGTGAGAATCCCGGCGTATCCAAAATATATCCATCTTTCCAAAAAAAGAGCTCCACGTGCCTTGTCGTATGCCGACCACGCAACCCGCGTTTACTCACTTCACCAGTCTCCACAATGGCCTCAGGAATCAAATAGCGAAGTAGGCTGGATTTGCCTACACCAGATATACCTGCAATTGCTGATGTTTTGCCAAACAAATGCGTGCCCAATTCAACCATGCCAATCTCGGACTCCACGCTAGTTTTGAGCACAGGATAAAGAGCAGAGTACACTACCGACACCGCATCATATACCGGATCTGCACCAGGCAGATCCGCTTTGGTGAATACCAAAATCAGCGGCAGACGCTGCCTCTCAATCATGGCAATCATTTTATCCAACTGATAATAGGTAATCGGTGGTTCTAGCAGTGAAAACACTAATATGACCTGATCAATGTTGGCGACTGAAGGTCGAATCAACTGGCTAGAGCGCTCATCAATCGATTCAATGATTCCGTCATTGTCCCCCTCTGCACTAAACGTTACATAATCCCCCACAAGCGGGGTCAATTCTTGTAATTTGAATATACCCCGCGCACGGCATTGCCGAAGTGGTGATCCATGAGAATAGACATAGTAAAATCCAGAGACGGCTTTGATAATTCGACCCTTACGCCGCACAGCATCAACTCCCTTGATCAGCTTTGGATTCCATTTCCACTTGATTGCGTTCCGGTTCGCGTTGTGCCAGTACTTGGTGTGCCAGTGCCTGTACCCGGTGTGCTTGAACCTGGTGTGCCTGTACCTGGTGTGCCTGTACCTGGTGTACCCGTACCTGGTGTACCCGTACCAGATGGACCCGTACTTGGTGTACCAGCATTGCCTCCACTTACATTGACTTGTGAATTTGCACTGGAAACAATTTGCGAAGATACGATCGCACCATTTTCATAAACGACAATTTGCCCCGGAACAGTAGGCGTAGTCGTCAAACTCACTTGATACGTTGCCTGCGGGTTATTTTGTGTCGTGTTAATTGCTGTGCGCGTTCCCAACGCATCAGTAGCGTCAATTCTTACACTCACAGGCAAACTAGAAGACGCAGGCAAGGTGACGACCACCTGTGCATTGATCACGGCCGTTCCCGAAGGCTGTCCGCTGCTCACCGTTAGATTAACCTTAGAACTTGTGGTCGCCTGTTCGCCTGGCAAGGGCGATTGCGAAATCACCTGATTGGCGGTAACTGTAAATGACGACGTCTTTGTCACATGCCCCAAGATAAAACCATCTGCTTGAAGAATGGTTGTCGCTTTACTTAACGATTGATTTTGCACATCAGGTACCGCAGCATACTGCGACCCTGAACTGATAATCAGTGTCACTATCGTGGTATTGGGACTAAACGTCGTATTGGCTACTGGAATCGTTGATATTACCTGATTCACAGCAACTGCACCACTTTGCTGATTGATAAATTTAATATTGCCACTCGACACACCTAAGTCGTTTAATTGCTGAACAGCGGCAGTTTGCGAAAATCCCGTAAGTGCAGGCATTGATACCTGCGAAGAAGCTGTTTTGACAATAATATTGACGTTCTGATCGGTCGGAACTTTCCCTGGTGCCGGATCCTGACTCTCGACTTGACCAACCTTCACACTGGAATTTGAATTCTGATCGTCGGTCATGTGGATATTGGTCGACTTAAATCCACGCGAAATTAATTTTTCACGGGCACTTGCAAAAGGCATGCCGACAACGTTGGGAAGCTGCAATGTTTGCGGTTTTAACCAATATACATAGATAAAAAACGCCGTAACTGCGGCTAGTCCTACTAGCGCGATCACTCCGACAATCCAAGCAAATACAACCAATATCCGTTTCCAGATGATTGATTTTCCAGTTTTATGCTGTTCGCCATTCACAGGCGGTTTTTTGTCTATTGTTGATGAACTAGTTGCCGCGACAGCGCTAATTTCACTTTGGACGCGCTGTTGCAGAAATTTAGGCACATCCGGCGTCTGAAGTGACCGCCCCAAATCATTTTCCATTTCTTGTATCGAAGCATAGCGTTCTGCAGGTTCTTTGCGAAGTGCACGAAGCACGACATTCTCTACACTTTGTGGAAGCTTTGGCATGTAATGACGCGGTTCCACAATTGGCTCCTGTAGATGTTTTAGCGCAATGCTAATAGGCGAATCTCCCGAAAAAGGCAACCTTGCCGTCAACATTTCATATAGAACCACACCGAGAGAGTAAATATCAGATTGGGCATCAGCCACTCCTCCCCGCGCCTGTTCGGGAGAAAAATAATGCACAGAACCAAGTACAGATGAGTTATGGTGCGTAATCGTATTGGTCGTGATCGCCCTTGCAATTCCAAAATCCGTCACTTTTATAAGTCCATTAGAATTAATGAGTATATTATGCGGTTTAATATCCCGGTGTATAATTTTATGATTATGTGCGTGTGATAACGCTTTGCAAATTTGTTTTCCAATATCAACCGCTTCCTCAACAGGCAACGGCGCACGTTCATCAATTACCTGTTTTAATGTTTTTCCATCCACGTATTCCATGACAATATAAAGTGCATCGCGATCCTGACCCACATCGTAAATATTAACAACATTAGGATGCGACAAACTCGCCGCTGCTTGTGCCTCGCGTTTAAAACGGCGAACAAAATCCATATCGCTTACCAACTCTGGGCGAAGCGTTTTGACCGCCACAGGGCGGTGTAAAAGGACGTCAAGGCCGCGATACACAATGGCCATGCCACCTCCGCCAATCCGCTCCAGGATTTGATAACGTCCACCCAGCATTTGCCCGATCATTCTTGACTCCTCCGCTCAATACTATCATTGGTCAGTACGACCAATGTGAGATTATCATGACCGCCTTCATCCAAAGCTGAATTAAGCAGCGCAGTTACCTGATCAGACAATTCTATATCGCTTGTCAATACAGCGCTAATATTTTCTTCGGCAACATGTGTAGTCAATCCATCTGTACAAACTAATAACAAATCTTGAACTTGCCAAGACCACTCTTTGCACTCAATGGTCACTTCTGGTAATGTGCCCAGTGCTCTCGTTAACATGTGTCGTTGAGGATGAGATCCTGCTTCTTCTGGCTGAATTTGACCTCGCCGAATCAGCTCGTTGACCAGTGAGTGATCCTCTGTTAATTGTTGCAAAGCAAGATCAGGTTTCAATAGATAAGCACGACTATCCCCCACATGTGCTACCCACAGTGAGTCGTGTGTCGCCATCACAGCGACAACAGTGGTTCCCATCCCAGAATACAAATCATTTTCAGTAGCTTCCTTGTAAATTCTAGCGTTTGCAGATTCGATTGCTGCAATCAAACGCTTTTTATAATCTGTTAAGCTGCTATTCTGTTGTAAAGTATCCCAAATGGTAGATACGGCTAACTCACTGGCAACTTCTCCCGCCACGTGACCACCCATTCCATCAGCCACCAAGATCACGTATGTACCACTTTCTTCTTTTTGCACAAGATACCTATCCTGATTGACTTTGCGCACACGACCAACATGGGACGCAGCTGCAAACCTCATGCCACTCACCCCCTAAGTGCTCTCTTTTGCATGTTCTGCTCGCAACTGTCCACATGCTGCCGATATATCCCCGCCCATTTCCCGCCGAGCAGTTGCATTAACGCCAAGACGCTGCAATTCACGCATAAACGCTTGAATTTGCACATTTGCTGTGCGCTCAAGCCCCCGCTCCTGCACGTAATTGATTGGGATCACATTCACATGACAAGGCAATGACACAATCAAGTCTGCTAGCTTTCGTGCAGCTGTTTTATCATCATTGTGGTCTTTGATCAACGCGTATTCAAAAGTGATTCTGCGTCCAGTCTGATTATAGTAATAGTGACATGCTTCAAGCAAACTCGCAATATCATACGCTTTATTTACTGGCATCATACGAGTACGCATCTCATCATCTGACGCGTGCAACGACACGGCAAGTGTAATCCCGCGGCGTTCGTCTGCCAAACGATAGATACCTGGGACAATTCCTACTGTCGAAAGCGTAATGTGTCGTTGGCCAATTTGCAGACCATCAGGATCGGTAATGATATCAATGAACGCGGTCACCGCCTCATAATTATCCAGCGGTTCACCGGAACCCATTAGCACGACGCTTGACACACGCTCACCTTTAGCATCAAGTAAGCGTTGGCAATGCACTACTTGTTCGACGATTTCCCCTGTCGTCAAATTGCGTGCAAGCCCACCAAGCGTAGACGCACAGAATTTGCAACCCATTTTGCAACCGACCTGTGTCGATACACACACACTATTACCGTAATCATGGGGCATGATGACTGTTTCAATCGTTGCCCCATCATGCAACGCAAAGAGAAATTTCGTCGTTCCATCTAAGCTTGAAACTTGCCTCGTGACTTCTTGCAAAGAAACAAGTGTGAACGCTTCTTGCAATGCGTCACGTAATGACTTAGATACATTTGTCAACGCATCAAAGTCTGTGATTCGTCGCTTATAGATCCATTCGAAAAGCTGTTTGGCACGATACTTTGGCTCACCCCGCACAGCCAGAAAGGACGTTAACTCATCTAGCTTGTAACCATACAAAGAAGGTTGCATCAATTATCCCTCCTAACTAGGCGAGCCAAGAAAAATCCATCACCATGAAAATCTTGTGGCAAAATATAAGTCATTCCCGTCTGATGATTGTGGTGGGCATTTGTCGTGGCTACCTCGTCCAGCTCATGGATAGGTTGCAAATCAAAATCTGGATGACGGCTCAGAAAGCCTTGAATTTGCATTTCGTTTTCCTGAGGGGAAAGTGTGCATGTCGTATAAACTAACGTTCCCGCAGGCTTGATGCAATCCGCCATCGCATCGAGTAATTCTGATTGAACGGGCACCAAAGTTGCCATATCCTTTGGTCTTATTCTCCACTTGATATCCGGTTTTCTGGCTATCGTCCCCAACCCTGAACAAGGAGCATCTAAAAGCACCGCATCAAAACTACCGCTCACCGCTCTGGCATCAGCAACAACAATTTGCGCAAAGATGCCTAGACGCACCGCCTGATCACGAATGACTTGCGCACGATTTTGATGGAGCTCCACCATCGTCACATCAGCGTTGCCCGCAATTTCAGCCACATGTAACCCTTTCCCACCCGGCGCGGCACAAGCGTCTAAAAAACTTTTTTTGCGCAAGTCACCAAAAAGCGGAGCCACCAGCATCGAACTTTCACCTTGTAAGGAAATTAAGCCTTCCTGGTAAGCGTGCAGGCGAAGTGGTTGGGTGCCAGGTGCCAGTCGGATACCATAAGGAGATATAGGAGACGGCGCTGCGTCCACACCTTCTTGTTGCAATAATTCGATAACATGCGTGCGATTTCCTTTACGCGTGTTGACACGAACAGCACGCACTGGCTTGTGATTGAGGGCAAGCATTATCTGACAAGCCATTTCACCAAAATGACGAACGAAATAATCAACCATCCAGTCTGGATAAGACAGTTGAACTCCCCATTTTGATTTGCTTGTATATTCACAATCCTCGATCTCTCGAATTGGTGGAAGATAGTCATCTTCTCGCACCGCAGTGCGCAACACCCCGTTAACAAAAGACGCGGCACCTTTGCTAGATGACTTTGCCTGCTCCACCGCATCATTCAATACCGCATAAGCGGGGACACGCTCCAAAAATCGCAATTGAAATAATGCCATGCGCAGTACCGTCAGCACTTCGAGTGACATGCGCTCTAATGAAATTTTCGATAACGATTGAATCCAGTAATCAAGCAGTCGTCGCCATGTGAGAACGCCAAATATTACTTCTTGCGCAAGACCGGCATCAAGCACAGATAAACGCTGACGCTCTTCTTGCCACGCCAAATCTGAATACGCGTGGTCTCGCTCTACCCTGATAAGCACTAAAAGTGCCACCACGCGCGCTGGTGAAATCTTATTCGGTTGGTGTGATATTGCACTTTTTGTCAATCACGGTCACCTTTTCTTTGGCTGCTAGCAAACACACTGCCTATCAAATTACGTTGACCCCGCGCAAATTCCAGGCCGCTCATCGCTTTTTTACCTGCTGCCTGCAAGCGATGAATCCAAATTGCACTAGACACACATGAGACTAATAATCCTTGTTCACAAACTTCCAACACTTGTCCCGGAACGCCTGTTGTTGCAACAGATTCCACAGGTGTAGCATACCAGACCTTAAGAACTTTATCATCTAACCACACAGAAGCACCTGGCGCAGGAGCCAACGCGCGAATCTTGTTCGCCACATTGATTGCACTGGTTTGGAAATCCAACCATTCATCCTGCCTAGTTAAACGCGGTGCAAACGTCACTGCTGACTCATCTTGCGCCTTTGCCACCAATGAGTGATCCAAAATACTGGGCAACGTGGCAGTCAACAATTGCGAACCAAGCTGCGCCAATCGCTCACTAAGTTCACCGTAATTCTCATTAGGTTGTATGAGCAATCGGGCCGCTGACCAAACAGGGCCTGCATCCATCGACATGACCATCGTCATAATGCTAACCCCTGTCTCGGTGTCGCCGTGCAGAATCGCACGTTGAATGGGGGAGGCCCCACGATAGTTCGGGAGCAATGATGCATGAACATTTAATGCAGCGACGCGAGGAAGGTGTAAAATTTTATTAGGTATAAGTTGACCATACGCTGCTGTGATTAAAAAATCTGGCTGCCACCCTGCTAGTACCTCAAACGCTTCCTGATCGCGGATGCGTTCTGGTTGAATCACCGGTAAATTCAATTCTGACGCAAGTTTTTTTACAGGCGTTGGCGTCAGCACACGGTTGCGTCCCACCGGGCGATCAGGCTGACTTACCACGCCGACAATAGGATACCCTGCTTGAACCAAGGCGCGAAGCACAGGAACCGCAAATTCAGGCGTTCCAAAAAAGATAATGCGTGCCTCTTTACTCATGAGCCACCTCCTGAATTTCACGATAATCTGTAATCAAAATTCCATCAAGGTGATCCACTTCATGTTGGATAACACGAGCCAATAGATTCTCAGCAATCATTTCCACTCTTTCGCCATTGCGGTTTAACCCACTTACCTCAATACGCAGGGCTCTCATGACAGAAAGGCGCACGCCAGGCAAACTGAGACAGCCTTCTTCAGCAAGCGCTTCCCCTGCTTTAAAATGAATCACAGGATTAACCAAATGCAGTACGCCCGCACCGATGTCAGCAACAATCACCCGATGCAACAGACCAATCTGCGTAGCAGCTAATCCTATCCCCTTTGCTTGATGCATCGTTTCCACCATGTCGTCGAGCAATTGCAAGATGTTTTGATTCACTTCCTGAACCATTCTTGCCTGTGCGCGTAGCACAGGATCATCATCCGTTCGAATTCTACGAATCAATGAAATTCCCCACCTGCTACTGAAATTAATTAGTCCAACCCATGGGCATTGACGTCCACGGTAATAGAAGTATCCGCCTTAATGAGGCCAAGTAGCTTACGATAACTTTCTTCAAGAGGGCGGCGAACCACCTTAAAAGACCGATAAATTACTATAATTTGGTAACGATAGCGCCCCCGCAAACGAGCAATTGTCGCAGGCGCAGGCGGCAACAGCCTGACACCATCCAATCCTTGCATACGTTCGTGCAACTCTTGAAAGAGCAGATCTGCATCGCGCTTTGCTTGCGTGTCATCTTGGTGCATAATCACAAACTGGGTGATTTCGGTAAATGGTGGATAGCCCATTGCCTTTCTCGCTACAAGTTCCATCTCATAAAATGCATGGTAATCCTGTTTGGCTGCAAGTGCCACTGCGTAGTGCTCCGGTGAAAACGTCTGGACGATCATCTCACCAGGAATTTGATGCCGACCTGCCCGACCTGCCACTTGCACCAGCAATTGAAATGTTCGCTCTGCCGCGCGAAAATCCGGCAAAAAAAGCGACGTATCAGCCGCGATCACACCCACTAGTGAGACGCGTTCAAAATCAAGTCCTTTAGCGATCATTTGCGTGCCCAACAGCACATCCACCGATTCATGCTCAAATTCGCCCAGCATACGTTCATGAGCACCTTTTTGCTGCGTCGTATCCACATCCATGCGAATCACACGAATACCAGGAAACTCTAACAAGAGGTCATGTTCAACACGCTGCGTGCCTGTACCAAATTGCCGCATTGCCGTACTGCCACAACGCGGACAGGCAGACGGGAGTGATTCACTGTGACCGCAAAAATGGCAGCGCAGGGTGGAAGCATTGCCTCTTTTATGCAAAGTCAGTGTAATATCACACTGCGGACAAGTTACCACATGTCCACAATCTCTACATTGTAAAAAAGTAGAATACCCGCGACGATTGAGAAACAAGATAGCCTGTTCCCCTTTTGCAAGCACTCCTGCAAGCGCCTCTTTTAGCGGACGACTGAACAAAGAGTAATGACCTTGCTTAAATTCATCGCGCATATTGACGATCGTAACGCGAGCAAGTGCCCGATCTGCCACCCGACGCGACAAGTTCAACAACGTATAGCGCCCCATCTGTGCCCGATACATCGTCTCTAATGAGGGAGTGGCACTGCCTAACACTAGCACCGCACCCTGCCTTGTTGCACGCCAAGTTGCGACTTCGCGGGTCAAATATTGTGGTTCCTTTTCCTGTTTGTATGAAGACTCATGCTCTTCATCCAAGATGGCAATGCCAAGCCTTGGCAACGGGGCAAACACAGCCGAGCGTGCACCAATCACCACATCTGCTTCCCCGCGCAAAATGCGTTGCCACTCTGAAAATTTTTCACGATCGGATAAACGACTGTGAATGACCGCGACCCGCTCTCCAAACTTACGTCGAAATCTCGCCGTCATCTGTGCTGTAAGCGAGATTTCCGGCACCATCATCAGCGCTTGCATCCCTGTTTGAATCACTTGATCGATGGCTCGCAAATAAATCTCTGTTTTGCCACTTCCAGTAACCCCATGAATGACAAACGTGTGCTGCTTTTTCTTTGCAACTGCATCTAATAGCGACTCAAGCGCCGTCTGCTGTTCATCTGTCAATTCCAACGTGAAGGCTTCGTTATTTGCAATGTTAGCAAGTTCTGTCTCCTGAATCTTTCGTTGCTTAAGTTTTGCAGCAATTCGGTCCCTAACAATAAAAGTGCCGTCACTCACTGCACGCGTAAGCTGACTCTCCGTTAAACCAAATTTTTGTTGCAAAATTTTTTTCGACACTGATTTTCTCCGTTTAAAAAAAAGAACGACCTCTTCAGGAAGATCCCCAGCGGCATTAACTAACACATATTCCCGTGTGACTTTCGCACGGGTCACAGGAGGTAAAACAGTCTGGATTGCAGCACCCCAAGAACAAAAATAACGATCACGCAAAAATTGCACGAGACTTACCATCTCAGGTTGCAAAGAAGCCGCTTCTTCTTCTTGCATCACGCGATCAATGACTTTCAAGCCACTGGCATCCATCCCTTCGTCAGCTTGCTCCTTGAGATGAATCACATAACCAACCACCTGCCGGTAATGGAATGAAACCTCGACAGCCTGCCCTGCGGTCAGCTTCAATTCCTGCGGCACTAGATAGTCAAATAAGCGGTCAATACTTTTTACCTTTGTCGGTATGGCAACAGCAGCAATCATACCGTATGAGCAGGCAGACGATCTGCAATCAAGGTGAGCAGTTTTGTCGCTACATCAAGTTTTGGTTGCAATTCCACCTCGACAACCGACTCGTCTGCAAAAAATACGGTGACTCGATTCGTTCCAGCACCAAATCCTGCGCCCGGCTCAAGTACATTGTTTAAGACCAGCATATCTGCCCCTTTGTCGCGAAGCTTCTTTTGTGCGTAAAATTCTGCGTCGTGCGTTTCAGCGGCAAAGCCCACCACATACGTGTCAGGCCCTTTCGCTTCGCGAAGAGCCATCAAAATATCCGGATTTTTAATAAGTTCCAGACTCCTCGTGCCGTCATGCTTTTTGAGTTTACGATCACTCACTTGTGCCGGTCGATAATCAGCCACGGCCGCGGCCATAATGATGACATCCTGGTCCTTCGCCCGCGCTACCACTTCTGCTTGCATTTGTGCGGCTGATTCAACGCGAATGACTTCCACACCAAGCGGCGGTTTGATAGCAACCGGCCCTGCAATAAGCGTTACTATAGCACCCATGCGCCAAGCAATTTGCGCAAGTGCAAAACCCATCGTCCCTGTAGAGTCATTTGACAAATAACGAACAGGATCAATCCGTTCTCTGGTCGGACCTGCGGTAATTAGCACCTTTTTCCCAGTTAATCGTTTAGACGTCAATACCATGTCCATAAATTCCACAATTTCATCTGGTTCCATCAAGCGCCCTTTACCTGTATAGCCGCAGGCCAGCGGCCCCACTCCTGGTTCGGCAACATAATACCCAACATTATTCAACAATTGTAGATTATTCAAAACAATCGGGTGCTCGTACATGTGCACATTCATCGCAGGTGCCAGTACCACGGGTGCCGTTGTCGCAAGCAATATGGTAGACAATAAATCATCGCCCAGACCATGCGCCGCACGAGCAATAAAATCAGCCGTAGCAGGAGCCACAACGATCAGATCAGCAGAATCCGCCAGGTCAATATGAGTAATCCGGGAAGCATCACGTTCATCGAAAATATCGGTGTAAACTGGTTGGTGAGTCAAACTTTGCAAGGTAAGCGGAGTGATAAATTCAGTGGCACTCCTCGTCATTACAGTGAGTACCTTTGCCCCTCGCTTGGTAAGCAGGCTTGCCAACATGGCCGCCTTGTAGGCGGCAATGCCACCTGTAATCCCAAGCACGATCGTCAATTCCTTCACAACACAAGCTCCTTTAGACGGAGATTATTTAATCCCATCCCGCGTCCGCACATAGGTAATCGAGCCTTGCTCTAACTCCCTCAACGCTACGCTAACATATTTGCCACTTTTTACAGTAGTGTGAGGAACAGCACCCTCCAATAATTTACGAGCGCGTTTAGAAGCCACGGTAACCAGTGTGTACTTACTGTCTACAAAAGTGACCAGATGATCAATAGATGGATATAGTATCACGCGAAAATCCCCCTGCATAATTAGGTACAAGTAATTTCATAGTAGCGAAAGCGTGAACTAAACGCAATCCAAGTGACTTCCAAGTGACTAACTCCACGTTCACTCCGTCTCATTGTCCGCTTCTTTTGTTGACAGTCGATTCGCCACAGTTTCAGGCAAAATCGCGCTTAAAATCACATGATCGCTATCGCATATAATAACCGCCCTCGTTCTGCGGCCAAAAGTGGCATCAATCAAACGCGAACGCTCCCGTGCTTCTTGAATTAAACGCTTGATCGGCGCAGATTCAGGACTAACAATAGATATAATTCGATTGGCTGAAACGATACTTCCAAACCCAATGTTGATCAGCCGAATGTTCACCATTATTTCCTCCCCTGCAAAGCCGCATCACAATCACTATTCAACGTTTTGCGTCTGCTCCCGCATTTGCTCCAGTGCATGCTTCGCTTCAAGCACCAAATTGGAAATTTCCAGATCACTCGCTTTAGAACCAATCGTATTCACTTCTCGCACCATTTCCTGAAGTAAAAAATCCATTTTACGCCCAGCGGATTCATTCTCTCGCGCGAGCAGCGCTTCCATTTGCAAAAGATGGCTCGCCAATCGCTCCCACTCTTCTTCCAGTGAAGTTTTCTCAGCTGCAATCGCAGTTTCAAGCGCCAGACGCTCATCAGGAATTTCATTGTGCAAAATACTTTCCACACGTTGCTTCAGTCGAATTCGATATAATTCCACGCTGCGCGGGGAAAGTCGCTTCACTTCTTCCACAAAATATTGCATGTCCGCAAGTCGTGCCTGTAAGTGTGCTTGCAACTGTACTCCTTCTGTTCGACGCATGGCGATCATTTCCTGCAAGGCATTGCGAGTGGCGAAAAGCAGCAATTCTTCCAATCGTTCATCATATAAGGGGGCATTCTCTTCTACGAACAGCCCTGGAATAGCCAAAATGTGATCGATGACCGCATCGGAAGCTCGTTTTTGTCCGATAAGATTGTTGGCCAGTTCTAGAGCAGTTTCAAGTAATGGCGCATCCACTTTGTATCGTGAACCAGTTGCGCCTAAGTGACTGAAATTCGCAAAAACATCTACTCTTCCGCGATGGATTTCATTGTAAACTAACGATTTGATTTTTTCGTCTGCACTCGCCCATTCCCTAGGAATATGCAGCCACACCTCACGAAATCGGTGATTGACAGATTTTAATTCCACTGTCACCATCCAATCACCTGAGATTGCTTCCGCTCTGCCATAACCCGTCATGCTTGTGGTCAGTTGAGATCCGTCCCTCCATGCTTTCTCTGTAAAATTGTAGCCTAGATACTATGTGCTGGCAAGAGTTGCACTCGCGATGACCCATGATCAATGCGCTGTACGATACCGTCTCCACGACTTAGGTAAAGAACGAAGTTCAAATGCAAACGTAGGAATAAGGGACGCAATCAATATGATTCCCCATGCGCTTAGCGACAATGGAATCGTATGAAACACTGTTTGTAAGGATGGGATATAGATCACGATCAGCAACAACAGGAATGAACTGGCAACCGCTGCCATCAGCCACATATTACGAAATAAATCACGCCGCCAGATGCTGCGATCCACCGATCGACAGGCAAATACGTGAATCAGTTGCGCAAGCACCAACGTAGCAAAAGCCATCGTTTGAGCCACTTTTAGATTGTTCATGTCTAGTAACGACAAGTAAAAAACCGCCAGTGTAACAAGACCAATCAATAACCCTCTTGAAGCGATTTTCCTACCTAGACCATGTGCAAAAATTCCTTCTTTAATAGGACGAGGTGGTCTTTTCATGATATCTTTGCTTGCACCATCAAGGCCTAGGGCAATAGCTGGCAGCCCATCCGTAACCAAATTGACCCAAAGAATTTGTATTGGTAACAGAGGAAGTGGCAGCCCAGCAAGCATGGCCACAAACATCGTGACAATTTCACCGACGTTAGAAGATAGTAAGTAGCGAATAAATTTGCGGATATTATCATAAATCGCGCGTCCTTCTTCAACGGCAGCCACGATAGTGGCAAAATGATCATCTGCCAAAATCAGATCCGATGCTTCCCGCGCGACATCAGTGCCTGTTTTGCCCATCGCAATGCCAATGTCCGCAGACTGAATAGCAGGTGCATCATTCACACCATCGCCGGTCATCGCCACCACATGACCTAATGTCTGCAACGACTTCACAATTCGCAACTTATGAAAAGGAGAGACACGGGCAAATACATACACTTTATTGACCACATCTTCCAGTTCCCTATCATCCATCTGATCCAGTTCGTTGCCAGTTACTACCTTGCCATTGACGGGCAATATGCCAAGGTGTTTGGCTACGGCCACTGCCGTTAATTGATGATCGCCTGTAATCATGACGGTACGAATGCCCGCCTGCTTACAGGTAGTGATGGCATCTCTCACCTCTTTGCGCGGTGGATCGATCATGCCTACCATTCCCACCCAGACTAGATCGCGTTCTACCTCCTTGGCATTTGACCAAGTGTTACTCGCAGGTCGAAATGCAAATCCTAAGGTGCGTAATGCCTGCCCCGCCATCTCCTCCATTTTATCCCGTACCGCACGCTTACGTACTTCAGTTAACGTCTCGATTTTGCCACTCACATAGATATATTCACAAAGATTCAACAGTACATCCGGCGCTCCTTTTACTAACCACTCGGCACCTGTCCCTGAGGAGACGAGCACAGACATGCGTTTTCTATCTGAATCAAAAGGATTTTCAGAAATCACTTTCTCTTGTTTTTCCAGTCCCGCCTTGCTTGCAAGCGTCAACAATGCCGCCTCCGTCGGATCTCCTGACGCGACAAAACGCCCATCCTCCTGTTCAATGTGAGCATGATTACAATATAGGCCAATCGTGATGATGCGCTTTAGTGCCGCAGGTAATATTCCTAACGGGCGATTTTCATACAATATACGTCCCTCAGGATCATACCCTTCGCCTTGCACAGTAAATGTTTTTCCGTCACTCTCCAATTGCGTCACCGTCATTTGGTTTTGCGTGAGTGTCCCTGTTTTGTCAGACAAAATCACAGTGGCACACCCAAGCGTTTCAACAGAAGGAAGCTTGCGCACAATCGCATGACGACGAATCATTCGCTGCACGCCGATCGCCAGCGCCACTGTGACGATAGCCGGTAACCCTTCAGGAATGGCCGCTACCGCCAAACTAACCCCGGCAAGAAACATTTCATAAAGTTCATGTCCGTGGAGCACGCCTGCGATGACCACCCCTGCCGTGATGATGATCGACAAGTACACGAGCACTTGACCTAATTGATTTAACTTGATTTCAAGCGGAGTACGCCCTGTGCCACCCTGTTGAATTAACCCAGCAATTTGCCCCATTTCCGTGGCCATCCCTGTGTTGACAACCACTGCTTTGGCATTGCCGCGTGACACTGTCGTCCCCATAAATAAGAGATTGGTTTGATCTCCAAGCGAGGCGCTTACCGCTTTGATCACGTCAACACTTTTTGGTACAGGCAGCGATTCGCCC
>DAIELO010000049.1 GCA_027341705.1 Caryophanales bacterium | reverse complement strand
GTGAAGATCAGCAGCGATACGTGATAACCCTGTGCTGGCAAGTAGTGAAATGGGGGGATTTAAGGTGAGTAATGGCTGAAAAACTGCGCGTGCCCGTTCAATTTCGCCTTCACCATATAAGGCAAAACCTAGCCATAACATAGACTGATGATCTTCTCGTTTAATTGACAATCGTTTTTTAAGTAGCGCAGCGGCTTGATGATAGTGACCACTAAGCAAATTAATCTCTGCCAACCCCAGATAAGCATCATCAACCGATTCATGGCCTTGCAGCAACGAGCGATAAAGTGCCTCTGCTTCTCGGGTGCGCAACAACGTCTGCAAAACGTGTGCCATTTCAATCGTGATGGGTGCTTGTTTAGGGGCATTGAAGTGAGCAAGTTGATAGGCATTCAATGCTTCTTCATACTCACGCAGTGCAAATTTCGCTGCCCCAACAATTCGCCATGCCAGGGCATCATATGGATCAAGTGTCGTAGCAAATAGACCGTGATTTGCGGCTTCAATATAATCATCAACTGCATACGCACAGATAGCAAAATTGACGTGAGCATCAATGTAATCCGAACGCAGTTGGAGAACATGATATAGTGCGTCTAGCGCATGATTAAATTGGCCATTATCTACATACATTTGCGCTTTTGCATCCCATGCTGCAGCAACCAGTGACGTTTCCGTCGTTTTTCCCAATAACGTGTCCAATTCTTGATTAGCAAGCTCACGATGACCACTGGTCATTAAACTGATCGCATAGAAAAGGCGAATCATGTGTAGATCAGGTTGATCTTTCAGTATGTGTTGAAATTCTGTCGCTGAATTTTGAAACATTTGCAAATCAAAAAAACCCAGTCCTTTGCGAAAATGGTCATTCAGACTATGACTATCACTTCCTAATTCATTAGTCACGATGGCAAGCGATCCGATGGGCAACGTTTGCGTAATTATTTGTGTATCCTCAGTCAGTAGAGCTTGAATTTTTTGCAAACGTTCATCAAAAAATAACCAGTTTTCCAAGATGCTTTCATGATAATTAGTCAATGCCTCTAATTCCTCAAGAATCTGCGAAAATTCTGGTGAAGTTGATGCCTGCAGTTTTTCCTCCAACGCGTCTAGACCTTTATTTAACTGTGTATAAATACTGTATAAGGACATGCTGACACCTGCCTGTTTTTAATTCAGGCTGTCCGGAAACACTGGTTTTATGCAAGCGGTGCATTTAATTCGGGCTATTTAGCACGATGTTGTCAATTAGCCTCGTATTTCCAACAAAAGCGGCAACAGCGCACACACAAGTGGTTCCTGTATGGAGCATCGTGATTGGTTGCAGTAAATCGGGATCGACACAGGTCAGGTAATCAATTCTAATGTCTGAAAATTGCTCGATTGTCGCTCGCTCTATGTGGAGTAAGTGATCCAAATTATGTTCCCCGTTAGCAACTGCCCATTGAATGCGTTGGAGTGACTTATATAACTCTGGTGCCACCAGTCGATTTTGTTCAGATAGATAGACATTGCGTGAACTTTTTGCAAGTCCATCTGCTTCGCGTACTGTATCAACACCCATAATCGCAACGGGCAACGAGAGATCCCTGACCATGCGCTTCACAATGCTAATTTGCTGAAAGTCTTTTTTTCCGAAATAAGCTCTTTCTGGGTTGATAATAGAAAATAATTTCGCCACCACTGTAGCTACACCGTCAAAGTGTCCCGGTCGTGATGCGCCACAAAGGTGATCACCTAGTTTGTCTACATGAATTCGTGTCAACGCACCATCCGGGCCATACATTTCCGTCACAGTAGGTGTAAATAGAACGTCTACACCCAGTGTTTGACAAAAATCACGATCATGTAACAAATCTCTTGGGTATCGTTCCAAGTCTTCGTTCGGTCCGAATTGAAGCGGATTGACAAAAATAGATACAACCACTTGCGGGTTATCCAACCTTGCAGTGCTGATCAGCGAACCGTGTCCCTGATGTAAAAATCCCATCGTGGGGACAAGGCCAATTTGCTCCCCTCTCTGCTTGGCTAATTGACTATAGGCTCGCATCTCAGTGATACTATCGATAATAATCAATGATGGTTTTCTCCTTTAATTTTTGCATATAGTGACAATAAATCTGCATCTCCGACTTCGTAACTATAAGCTGGTGTCGGAAACTGTGCTTCCTTCACTTCCGTGCGATAAGTCTGCAATGCTTCTACCGCTTCATTGCCAAGTTGTGCATACGATTTTACAAACTTAGGTGACTTACGATCGTATATGCCAACGAGATCATGAAAAACAAGTACTTGTCCTGCACAACTATTCCCTGCCCCAATCCCGATAATAGGAACGGGGATTTGTTCGCTAATAAACCTTGCCAGTGACGACGGCACGCACTCTAATACCAGCATGAAAATTCCTGCTTCCACTAATGCCCATGCGTCTTCTACTATTTTTTCTGCTGTCTTTGCATCTCTTCCTTGAACGCGAAAGCCACCTAGATTTAAGGAATTTTGCGGTGTGAGGCCTAGATGACCGCAAACAGGCACGCCTGCTTCCACCAATGCCTTTACGTGCTCTGCGATACTAGCGCCGCCTTCTAGTTTCACACCATCTGCAAATGTCTCTTGCATAATTCGTCCTGCACTGCCAAGTGTATCAGCAATGCTCTTGTGATAACTGAGGAAAGGCATATCTACCAGCATCATTGTGTCGGGTGCCCCGCGTCTGACTGCTTTTGCATGATGAATCATATCGTCCACTGTAACTGGTATAGTGCTGTCATAGCCTAGTACTACCATGCCTAGCGAGTCACCAACAAGGATTACATCGACTTCTGCTCGCTGTGCAATGGCAGACTGTGCCGCATCATAAGCGGTCACCATAACAATTTTCTCCCCTTTAGTATGGAGGGATTTTAAGCTGACGGTAGTATGACGTTGTAACGTTGGCAATGGAAGCACCTCCTGTACATAGTTCATATGATTATACTTCATTACGACCATTATCGACGATTTCTCCACTGCGAATGGGTCGGCTCACGCCAGCTTCGTCGACAATCCATAAAGTACCATTCTCGTCAATGTGGTCGGCATACCCAACAATCGTGTTAGCACCTTGTTTAACATGTACTTGAGTGCCAATTGTGATGCAATTTTGCTCATATTCTTGCTTGAGATCACGAAATAGTTGTGTCACTGAAAATTTTAGAAACGTGCGATAGAACTCATCAATTAATCGGGCCGTTAATCGATTAACAGAAATTGCTTGCTGGTTTGCTATTTTTAGCGAAGTCACCTTGGTTTGCAATGTTTCCGGAAAATCTTCGAGACCAGCATTGACATTGATCCCAATCCCCACAATCAGATGGAACTCATGACCTTCCGACCGCAGCTCAGTAAGAATTCCGCAAACCTTTTTTCCCTGTATAAAAATGTCGTTTGGCCATTTGATCATTACTTCAGTAATCCCCATTGAAGCAATTGCTGATCGGACAGTGATGGCTGCCAGTAAAGGCCACTCTTGGATCCTGTCAGCATCGGTGGCAGGGATTCTGGCGGCGATAGATAAAGCTAGTCCGGTACCCGGTGGAGATATCCAAGCTCTTCCTTGACGCCCTCTTCCTTGCTCTTGATTATCAGTAAACACTGCCAACATGTTCACTTTATCTGCCGTTATCTTTTCTCTAGCTACGTCATTGGTCGATGACAAAACCGCGTAGCCATAGATGGGGAAATCCCTAGGAGTTATCTGTAAGAACTGACGAATGATGGCCTCGTCAAGCGATGTGTTCATCATCCACATTCTAACTTCCTGCAAAAGTGATTCACGAGTGTTTATAACCGCGTGACGTGCCACTTGACTAAATAGATGTTCAAGGATCACACCAATGAGTGGCCCACGTATGGAAAATAAAGTCGTCAAATCATTGCCGTGAATCGCCAAATCTTTTAAATTTCGTATCGTACAAGCTTGCTTCCAACGTTCTGCTCGCTGCAATTCATCATCCAATTGAAGTTCGGGGTTTTGTATGACATAAAGATTTACAGTTCTTTTTAAGAAATTTTCCCCATACAGAGACAGCACTTTTCCCCATGCTAATGTCATTGGATGATAGGAGTCAGCTTGCCAGTTGCTAGTTGCATGTAACAATGCTAACACTTCGTTAACAGTCTTTGTGCTATAACGAAGTGTTTGTAAAAGTACGTCAGGACTACTGACCTCTGTAGAATTCTGAAGAATTCCCCAGATAATCAAAGCTAAACGGTCAGGCAATCCGTGCACATGTGTTAATTTGTCGCATAATGCAGAGAAGTGAAATCCATGCCACCCCGTCCACGCTTGTACAATTAGATCTGACACGATGCTACAAAAACGGTTCTGTGAGTGAACTTAAAAATTTATTCCATTCGTCCTGTCTTCTTTCAGCAGCAATTTTTCCCAAAACAACTGACGATTCCTTGAGTGCTTTCATGGTTGAATCTACGATTGTAAATTGAAGCGTCGCTGCAAAGCGAAAAGCACGGGCGACGCGAAGCCCATCCTCTTGAAAGCGACGAATAGGCTCCCCTACTGCCTTAATTCGCCTTGCCACGAGATCATCATAACCGTGAAAGGGATCGTGGAGAACACCCCGCAAATCCATCGCCATGGCATTAATCGTGAAGTCCCTGCGTGACAAATCACCTTCTAGTGTCGTGTCAAAATGCACATAACGAGGATGGCGGCCATCGTCGTAAGGTCCGTCTAAACGGTACGTTGTGACTTCAAACCAAATGCCCTCTTCAAAAATACTAATGGTGCCATGTGCAATGCCAGTGGGTATTGTTTTTTTGAATAGCTGCCCAATTTGTTGAGGAGTAGCCGAAGTAGTGATGTCTATATCTGTCACCTGACGCCCTAACAACACGTCCCTGACAGCCCCCCCCACAACATAGGCTTCATATCCATTGCTCTCTATCGTCTGTAACACTTTTTTTGCTACTTGAAACTGTTGTTCCCCAGGAAATATAGTGATCATAATAAAGCTTCATAAAGGGCCTCGTATTTTTTTACCTGTTCATCTAAGGTAAAAAGCTTCGCCCTTTTGCGTGCAGCATGTGAAAAACGCTGCCATAACGCTTCATTTTGTAGCAAACGCAACGCATTATCTGACATGTCATCTACTTGCCCTACCGCGGATAAATATCCTGATATTCCATTTTCAACCACTTCTGGAATGCCGCCTGTGGTTGAGCCAATGACGGGCACGCCACAAGCCATCGCCTCTAACGCAACAAGGCCGAAGCTTTCCTTTTCTGATGGTAATAAAAACAAATCTGCCAAGGAATAAAGTGGTGCCACTTCATCTTGTTTACCTAAAAAAAGTACATCATGATCCATATTATTATTGTGCGTCATCGTTCGCGCAAGATCCAAATCAGGACCTTCACCCACTAAGAGCAGCTTAGATGGTACAGATTTTCTCACTTGTGCAAAAATCGAAAGCACATCAGGCACTCTTTTTACGCTGCGAAAATTAGAGACATGCATCAAGATTTTTTCGTTATTAGGTGCAATTTTTTGTTTCCATGTAGGCTTATTAATGCGTCGAAACTCGTGTAAATCAACAAAGTTGTAAATTTTTCGAATTGGGCATTTCGTCTGAAAAAGTTCATTAGTTTGCTGAATCAGACTATCTGAAACGGCAGTTACTGCATCACTTTTTTCAATACCAAGGCGAATGACATCGCGAAATAAAGGATCTTGTGCTAGCACGGTGACATCAGTGCCATGCAGCGTAGTCACCACGCGCACCTGATGTTCCCCTACCATTTCTTTTGCTAAAAATGCGCATACCGCATAGGGAATCGCATAATGAACGTGCAGAATCTCTAAATTGTAATTGCGCACCACATCGGCCATTTTTGCAGCCAAAGCCAAATCATATGGATTTTGACGCAAGACGGGATACGACGTCGTCTCTACTTCGTGTATGTAAATATTATCCATAAAGAGCCCTAAACGAAAAGGGATTCCAGAAACGATAAAATGTATCTCATGCCCCTTTTTAGCCAGCGCTTTGCCAAGTTCAGTGGCGATTGCCCCTGAACCACCAAGTGTAGGATAACAACTGATTCCGATACGCATAAATAATCTGCCTTCACTGTCGCCAGTTCAGGTCTCCTCTCCACAATCCTCGAATAAGCATCTCTGCCGTTGCCAGATTCGTAGCTACTGGTACCTGATGAACGTCGCAAAGCCTAAGCAACGCGATAATATCTGGCTCATGCGGTTGTGCCATTAATGGGTCCCGCAAAAAAATTAGTAAATCCAGGCGATTTTCTGCTATTAATGCGCCAATTTGTTGATCGCCACCAAGTGGACCGCTTTGAAAACGATGAATGGTGAGACCAGTCACTTCAGTAATTCGTTTACCTGTAGTACCTGTGGCGTATAAATCATGTGGCATAAAAAGTGATTCATAGGCGATGGCGAAGTTCACAATCTCCTCTTTTTTCGCATCATGTGCAACCAGTGCTATTTGCATCATCAATATCTCCTTCTTAGAAAAGAAAGTGTTCTAACCCGTCTACTAGTCCTTGTACATTGACGACGCTGCGAATGCCAAGGAGGACGCCCGGCATAAAACTTTCTCTAGACATCGTATCATGACGAATCGTCAAACGCTCACCTTGGCCGCCAAAAATAACTTCTTGATGAGCGATAAATCCAGGTAGCCGCACGCTATGAATTGGTATACCATCGACCAATTCAGCCTTAACTAATTGGTTGAGTGGTGTTCTATTAGGCTTGTCCTGAAGCGCCTGCGCCAATTTCTCTGCCGTTTTGCGAGCGGTACCAGAAGGTGCGTCTTTTTTTCCAGTATGATGGTATTCAATAATCTCGACATCACTTAAAAAGGGAACGATCATCTCTGCTGCTTTCATCATTAACAAGGCACCAATTGCAAAATTCGGTGCATATAGACCACCAAGTTGCGCATTGCGCAAACGATCGTCATAATCCAATAATTCTTCTGGTAGAAATCCAGTAGTCCCGATAACGGGGCGAACCCCTAGTTCAATACAGGTAAGGATGTTTTCTCTTGCTACATCAGCATGTGTGAAGTCCACCAACACATCTGGAGACGTTTCGATGATGCATTCTCTGACATTTGTATAATAAGGTACCTCTACCTGATGAGTCGATTGATTGGGTGCGTGTACAATTCCAGCTACTAGTTCTAGGTCTGACGAAGCTAAAATGCTCCGGCAGGCTTCGCTGCCCATTTTACCATAAGCACCAGCCACTGCCACATTGATTTTCTTCACTTACATCCCTACTTTCCAGCATCAATTATTCCCTAATCATAATAACTTCATAACCTCAGGACAACCATCATAGAGTAGAAGAAAACAGGATATTTTTGGAGGGAAACGTTTTGCGCATTAGACGAACACCAATGATGACGTTACTCATGGCTTTACTTGTAGGCTTATTTACCATAGCTCTCGTATGGTTTCCAAAGCCAGGGTTTGATGCAGGGTTAAGCGGATTAAAAATATTCCTCGACGTTGTATTCCCGTCTTTACTGCCCTTTTTTATTTTATCTGATCTGATGTTAGGGCTTGGGCTGGTACGCGCATTAGGGGTGTTTTTAGAGCCATTAATGCGGCCTTTGTTCAATGTACCAGGCGTTGGCGCGTTTGCTTTATCGATGGGATTGGCTGCAGGGTATCCCATGGATGCT